>JBCBHR010000234.1:0-4042 GCA_038525365.1 Pseudomonadota bacterium
GTGAGACCAATCGCGCCGCCCGGGCGCTCTACACAAAGTTGGGCTTCATCTCCGTTGGTGAACGTCCCAATTACTACCAGCATGCCGATGGCACACGTGGCAACGCCATCGTCATGCGTCGCGATTTCGCCAAGCGATGACAACGCTGCGCGCCGTTTGGATCGTGGCATGTGTCGTGACACTGACGCTTCTGCTGCTGCCGGTGCATGGCATCGCGATGATCGCCCGACATCCGCTCCGCAAACGCATCGCTCTGTTCTGGCATCGCATGGTCGCGCACATCATGGGCTTTCGCATTCATGTCGACGGACATGCCCACCGATCCAGCCCCGTCGGCACGTTGCTCGTCGCCAATCACATCACCTGGGTCGACATCATCGTTATCGGCTCCGTTGCGCCGCTGAACTTCATCGCAAAAGACGAGGTGGGCACATGGCCGCTCTTTGGCTGGCTCGCGCGTCTTCAGGAAACCGTTTTCGTCACCCGCCAAAAGCGCACCCGCACGGGCCAGCAGATCAACGCCGTGCGTGATCGCCTCGAGCAAGGGGACACACTGGTGCTCTTTCCGGAGGGCACGACATCGTGCGGCAATTTCGTTTACCCGTTCAACTCTTCCCTGTTTGGCGCGGTGACGGGCAAGCAGGCCGAGCGGCGAAAGCCTGTGCCTGTCCAATCGGTTGCGATTGCCTATACCGGTGCTGGTGGCATGCCGATGGGCCGTCAATGGCGACCGCTTGCCGGTTGGCCCGGCGACATCACCCTGCCGCCCCATCTGATGGCCGTGCTGCGCGATGGCGTCTTTGACATCACAGTTGCTTTCGGCGAACCCATAGCCGATGCGGCCGCCCATGACCGCAAAGCGCTTTCGGCGCGTTTGGAGGCGGAGGTGCGGCAGATGTTTGCAAACGCGATTGCCGATGGTCCGGCCGCTTCCAAGCGCGACGAAAACCCGCTAAACACCCGCCGATGAGCGAACAGAGCGAAACGCAAGCAACGGCAATGGCCGACACGGACACCGCAACCAAGAAGGTGTTTGTGAAAACCTATGGCTGCCAGATGAACGTCTATGACAGCCAGCGCATGGCGGACGCTCTGGCGCGCGACGGCTATGTGGAAACGCAATCGCCCGACGACGCCGACATGGTCTTGCTCAACACCTGCCACATCCGCGAAAAGGCCGCTGAGAAGGTCTATTCCGAGATTGGCCGCTTGCTCCGCCAGCGCGAACAACGCCAGGCGATTGGCAAAGACATGATGATCGGTGTCGCGGGCTGTGTTGCGCAAGCCGAGGGCGAAGAGATCATCCGGCGCGCGCCAAGCGTCGATTTCGTGATCGGCCCGACGACCTATCACCGCTTGCCCGATGTCGTCGCCAAGGCCCGCAAGGGCGAAAGCGTGGTGGAGACGGAATACGCGGTCGAGGACAAATTTGAACACCTGCCGGCGCAGGAAAAGAAGGTCATCGCCAACCGTGGTGTCGCGGCGTTCCTGACCGTGCAGGAAGGCTGCGACAAGTTTTGCACCTTCTGTGTGGTGCCTTACACGCGCGGGTCTGAAGTTTCTCGGCCCGTCTCACAACTGGTCGAAGAAGCCCGGCGGTTGGTGGATGCCGGTGTCCGCGAGATCACGCTTCTTGGCCAAAACGTCAACGCTTGGCACGGCGCCGGTCCGGATGGTCGCCAATGGGGCTTGGGCGAGCTTCTGCATGAACTGGCGAAAATCGATGGGCTGAAGCGCCTGCGCTACACAACGAGCCATCCCCGCGACATGGATGACGCGCTGATTGCCGCGCACCGCGATCTCGACACGCTGATGCCTTACCTGCATCTGCCGATCCAAGCTGGCTCGGACCGCATCCTCAAAGCGATGAACCGCAAGCACACCGCCGATGACTACCGCCGCCTGATCGATCGCATTCGCGGTGCGCGTGCGGACATCGCGCTTTCCGGGGACTTCATCGTCGGGTTTCCGGGCGAAACAGATGCCGATTTTGAAGCGACGATGCAGGTCATCCGTGATGTGACTTATGCACAGGCATTCTCGTTCAAATATTCGCCGCGTCCCGGCACACCGGGCGCCGAGATGGCGGGCCATGTGCCCGAAGATGTGAAGTCCGAGCGGCTCTATGCGCTTCAAGACCTGCTGAACACACAGCAAAAGGTGTTCATGCGGGGTCTTGAAGGGCACAAGATTGATGTTCTGCTTGAAAAGCCGGGCCGCATGCCTGGCCAGCTTGTTGGTCGGTCGCCATGGCTCCAGCCCGTGGTTTGTGATGAAACTGTTGGAAATATCGGTGATGTTGTTACGGTACGAATCAACGCCGTTTCGTCGAACAGCTTGATTGCCACGGACCTCATGCAAAACGGGCAAGCCGCTTGACAGCAAAAGCAAATCTGAAAGTCGCGCAGGGCGGTGCCTCGGACCTCGCTCACATCGTCCTGACCTACGACAACAATGCTCACGCACGCGCGCTCTACGGCCAATATGACCAAAACCTCGCGCTAATCGAACAACAGCTGGGCGTGGATGTTCGCTCACGCGGCAACCAAGTGTCCATAAAGGGCGACCCGACTGCAACCGAACAGGCACGCCGCGCACTTGACCATCTTTATGATCTGCTTGCGATGGCCGACCGCGATATCGATGTGTCGGATGTCGAAGGCGCATTGCGTATGGCCGTGGCCGCCGACGATCAATTGAGCCTGCCGGACATGGGCGACAGTGCGCGCATTGCCGCGGCGCAGATTTCCACACGCAAGAAAACCATCTTTGCGCGCACGCCGAATCAGGATGCTTACATGCGCGCGTTGGAGCGTGCCGAGCTTGTCTTTGGCGTCGGCCCGGCGGGTACGGGTAAGACCTACCTCGCCGTTGCCTATGCAGCGATGCTGCTGGAGCGCGGACAGGTGGACCGCATCATCCTGTCGCGCCCCGCCGTCGAAGCGGGAGAACGCCTCGGCTTCCTGCCCGGTGACATGAAAGAGAAAGTCGATCCATATCTGCGGCCGCTCTACGACGCGCTCTATGACATGATCGCCGGAGACAAGGTCGAGCGCGCATTGGCAGCCGGTGTCATCGAGATCGCGCCGTTGGCGTTTATGCGTGGGCGCACGCTCTCCAATGCCGCGATCATCCTGGATGAGGCGCAAAACACCACATCAATGCAAATGAAGATGTTCCTCACCCGGCTTGGTGAAAACGCGCGCATGATTGTGACGGGCGATCCAACGCAGGTTGACCTGCCGCCCGGCCAGAAATCGGGTCTGGTGGAAGCGCTGCAGATCCTGCGCGAAGTCGAGGGCATCGTCACCGTCCGCTTCCGCGAAACCGATGTTGTCCGCCACCCCTTGGTCGCCAAAATCGTGTCGGCCTACGACAATGACTAGGGCCGGTTTTGGCCTTTGAGATCGACATATCTGTTGAAGGTGACATGTGGGGCGATGCGAGCCCTTGGGAAAAACTGGCGCACAGTGCTGTGGACACTGCTGCAACGCACCTCCCACTCGATTTCAACATCGAAGGCCACCGTCCCGAGCTTTCCATTCTGATGACGCATGATGCCGTTGTTCAGCATTTGAACGCGCAATGGCGCGATAAGGACAAGCCAACGAACGTGCTGTCCTTTCCCGCCATGCCCAGCTGGCGCGGCAAGGGCGTGCCGCCCATGCTTGGTGATATCGTTTTGGCATTTGAAACGATCGACAGCGAAGCCCACTTACAGGGTAAGGCGCTACGTGATCACGTTGCCCATCTCATTGTTCATGGTTTTTTGCATCTTTTGGGCTATGATCATGAAACGGACGCAGATGCCGAAGACATGGAACACATGGAACGCGCCATCCTGGCCAACATGAACATCGCCGACCCGTACCGGGACTGATCCCGACTTTTTCTGCTGACCCCAATGCCAACAAACACCGCACACCAAACCGAAGCCGCAGGCGGGCCAGAGCCTTCCCTATCGGGCGAAACCGCCGATACAGCAGACCCGCAAAGTCCGCTTGAGCCGCTCAAAGACACCGCGCTTGTTCCCTATGAGGGT
>JBCBHR010000235.1:0-2531 GCA_038525365.1 Pseudomonadota bacterium
GAGTTTTTTCATTGTGTTGGTCCTTTCAAGGTGAGGCGTGAGCCTCTTTGTTTTGGTTGTGTGTGAGCGTGATTGCTCGGTTCGTTTGGTATCGGCGGGTGCCTTGGTTCGTGTTTGCATCGGCGTGTCGTCGATGACCAAAAGATCGGTCATCCACCGCACACTTGCCAGTAACGAGATTGAGCACGATGCGTGTGATGAGGGTGAACGACCCGGCCACACGGCCGCCGCATTTGACATGAAATTCAGTGATTTCAGATACTTAACGCATGTAAGCGCCGTCAACATTCGGCCACAATGCGTTAGTGTTCACCAACACTGAACGAACCGTTCAAAACCGCACCCGGCCAAAACCCTTGCAAACAAAGGGTTTTGGGATTCCGGAAAAATCGAACTTTTTTCGCGTTAACACGCAAAACACCGGCTTGAATGCCCCAAGGTCACGCAATCGCCACACAATCACACGCCCGATCACGCGTTTCGTGAGGTTTGTGAGCAGGAAGTAGGAGGTAAAAATCGCCAGTCGGCCTGTAAGCCGGGTTCTGTTCCCCTGATAAATCAGGTTCGGCAGCCATTCATCTGGGACGTTTGTTGCCAAACGCCTCATGCAACCCACCCGGACGACTGGTGTGGAGCCACCGCACACCCTTTTGGGGTGACACACGCCGTCCCTATTCGGTCTTGCTCCCGGTGGGGTTTACCCTGCCATGCCTGTCACCAGCCATGCGGTGGGCTCTTACCCCACCCTTTCACCTTTACCGCGCATGCGCGGTAGTTTGCTTTCTGTGGCACTGTCCCTGGGGTTTCCCCCGCCGGATGTTATCCGGCACCGTTTCTCCCTGGAGCCCGGACTTTCCTCGACGCCCGCCTTTCGGCATGTGGAACGCCGCGGCTGCCCGGCCGACTGGCCTCGTCTCTATATATAAGAGCCATTGGTGCCGCTAGACCATGCTCGTCATCTGATAAACGCCGCCATGATCGGATATCGCGTTAAGCGCCAGCGCCGCCTCGGTCACATGCAGTGCCCTAGCCGCCATCGCCGCGCGCGCATCGGCGTCATTGGCAGTTTCAGCGGTTTTGGCGATGCCCGCACAAAAATCGATCTTCGAAGGGAATGCCGGGAGCGCCTTTTCGCCCGACGACTTGTAGCGCACACGGCGGCCAGCCGGAAACGCCAAGGGCAAAACCCGCTCCAATATGTTCTGCAACCGCGTTTGGAGCCGAAACGGCATCGAGAAGGTTTCGCCGACACGTTCCACATGGATCCGGGAACGATAATCCCACAAATCATCAACCGTCAGCGTCCCCGATTCGCCCATCACAACCAGCGCCCGCCCCCGCGGCCCGCAAAGCCCACATGTCAGCCGCGCGACGACACCGTTTTCAAACTCAAGACAGGCAGTTGAAAAGTCAGGCGCCATTGCTTCGGCCGAGATGTCGACGCCCTTTTCCATAAAGAACGTGCCGGACGTGCCCGTGATCGTCTTGATGGATCCGAACAACTCGATCAGCCAAGTCAGCGCATAACCGGCATGCTCCAGCGTGCAGCCGGTCTCAAACTCGTGCTTTCCAGGCCATTTCGCCCCCGACACCGAGCGCCACTCCTGCCAATTGTCGCGAAAAACCGGCCCGTCTTCCATCTCGGCGTAGACAAGCTTCGGCGCGCCAATGTCCCCGCGCTCAATCAGCTTGCGCGTCGCACCGAAAGCATCAGAAAACCGGTTCGCCGGTGCGCCGCCAAGCGCCAGGCCCTTTTCGGCTGCCTTGGCGACGAGTGCGCTTGCCTCGTCAACGGTCATGGCAAGCGGCTTTTCGCAGTACACATGCTTGCCTGCGTTGAGCGCCGCGCTTGCCACATCAAAATGGCTTTGCGGATTGGCAAGTACGACAACCAACTCAATAGACGCCTCCGCGAGTACCGCATCGAGGCTGCTGAAAGCATGGACCTTATAATGCTGGGAAAACTGCGCGAGCCGTGTCTGGTCAACATCAAACACACCGGCCAATTGCAGATCGCGGTGGTTTTCCAGCGTGGTCATGTAATAATCGGCGACAAACCCAGTGCCAACAAAGGCGATGCGCATAACGGTACCCCCGTCCACACACGCTAAAACAGAGGGGTTGCGAAGCGGTTAGCGCGCAGAAGAGACGTAAAACCCTACTCCGCAGCGACCATCACACCGGCGGTACCACGGTTTTTCATCAGCTTGAATGTAATGGAATCCATCAATGCCTGGAAAGATGCGTCTATTATGTTGTCGCTGACGCCCACCGTCCACCAGCGCGCGCCGTCGCCATCGACGCTCTCAATCAGAACGCGGGTGATCGCCTCGGTGCCGCCATTGAGAATGCGCACCTTATAGTCGACGAGTTCAAGATCCGCGATTTCGCGCTGATATTTGCCAAGGTCCTTGCGCAACGCCTTGTCGAGTGCGTTGACCGGGCCCTGCCCTTCGGCGACCGACATGTGTTGCTTGCCATCGACGGTGACCTTCACCACAGCCTCCGACACGTTGATCAGCTTGCCAAAG
>JBCBHR010000235.1:2541-4015 GCA_038525365.1 Pseudomonadota bacterium
AGCGGCGCTCGACCGTCGCGCGGAAACTGTCGACGTGGAAAAACTCGGGCACATCGCCAAGCTTGGACCGCGCCAGCAACTCAAAGCTCGCATCCGCACCTTCATAGGCATACCCGGTCGCCTCGCGTTCCTTGACGATTGCAATGAGTGTCTCCAGACGCGGATCGTTTTTTGCCACGTCGATGCCCCGACGTTTGAGCGCATCGATGAAGTTTGACTTGCCGCCCTGATCCGACACCATGACATTGCGCGCATTGCCCACCGTTTCGGGCGGTACGTGTTCGTAAGTCTCGGGGTTTTTCAGGATCCCCGAAGCGTGGATGCCGGCCTTGGTCGCAAAGGCCGATGCGCCGACATAGGGCGCTTGGCTGTGTGGCTGGCGGTTCAGCAATTCGTCAAAGGCCCGGCTAAGGCGCGTCAGACCAGCAAGTTCAGGAATGCCGATCTCAAAGCGCTCCTTCCACGGCGACTTCAACCCGAGCGTCGCTATCAACGTCACAAGATTGGCGTTGCCGCAACGTTCGCCAATGCCGTTCAGCGTACCCTGCACATGGCGCACCCCGGCATCGATGGCGGCAAGCGAATTGGCGACCGCCTGCTCGGTATCATTGTGCGCATGGATGCCCAACCTGTCGCCCGGCACGCCTTGGCTGATCAGGTCAGTCACCGCAGCGCGGATATCGTCAGGCTGCGTTCCGCCATTGGTGTCACACAACACAATCCAACGCGCACCGCTGTCATGGGCCGCCTTCGCGCATGCGATGGCGTAGTCGCGATTGGCCTTCCAACCATCAAAGAAGTGCTCGCAGTCAACCAACGGCTCTTTTCCGGCGTGTTCCGTCGCGCGGACGCTTTCACGGATGCAGTCGAGATTTTCATCAAGCGAGCAGCCAAGGGCCACCTGCACCTGAAAATCCCAGGCCTTGGCCACAAAGCAGATCGCGTCGGACGTCGAATTGATCAGTTCATTGAGCCCGGGATCGTTGGACGCCGAAACGCCTGCGCGCTTCGTCATGCCAAAGGCGACAAAACAGGCCTGCTGCGTGCGCTTGGTTTTGAAGAACTCGGTATCGGTCGGGTTCGCGCCGGGATAGCCACCCTCGATCATGTCGATCCCGAACTCATCCAGCATGCGGGCAATGGTGATCTTGTCTTCGACGGAAAAGTCCACGCCCGGCGTCTGCTGGCCATCGCGCAGTGTCGTGTCAAAAAGGGTGATGCGCTCGCGGGTGGTCACAGTCATGGTCATCGTCACTCCGGCGCGTGGCAGACGGCTTCGATGTTGTTGCCATCCATGTCGAGAACGAACGCGCCATAATAGTTGGGGTGATAGTGCGCGCGAATGCCGGGCGCGCCATTGTCCGCGGCACCCGCTGCAAGCGCTGCAGCATGGAAGGCATCCACCTCCGCGCGATTGTTGGCCGTTAGCGCAATGTGCACCGGCGGTTCCTGCTTTTTCCCGCCGGTGATCCAG
>JBCBHR010000236.1:0-3988 GCA_038525365.1 Pseudomonadota bacterium
CGGCCTGACCTGCAAATGTTCACCGACGGTGCGCGTTTGAGCGACTTCATCGAAGACGAAGATCGGGCGGTGCTCGATGAGGGACTGGCGCAACGCGGTCTTCAACTGGCACTCATCGACCGCATGAAACCTTGGATGGTGACCGGCATGGTCGCGCTTCCGGCCTGTGAAATGCGGCGCAAGCAGGCGGGCGAGCCATTTTTGGACATCGCACTTGCCGAACGCGCAGCGGCCAGCGGCAAGGACGTCCGCGGGCTTGAAACCATCGTGGAGCAACTGGACGCCATGGCTTCACTGCCAATCGAATTTCACGTGCAAGGCCTGGTTGAAACAATCAAGCTCGGCGACATGATGGATGATGTTATCGAAACAATGATCCAGCTTTATCTGGATGAAAACATCGCCGCAGTCATGCCGACGCTGGAGCACATAGCCGCTGAAGCGACCGGCGCGACAGATGCCGAAGGCTACGCCGCGTTTGAAGAAAAGATCATCACCAACCGCAACCGCATCATGGCCGAACGCGCCGCACCCATGCTGGATGAAGGTGGCGTGTTTCTCGCCGTCGGTGCCCTGCATTTGCCCGGTGAAGAAGGTGTCGCGCAATTGCTGCAGGATGCAGGCTATACGATCACGCCGGTAGCCGACTGATTTACTCCGGCGCGATCAAGCCCGTATCGAGGCCATCGAGCGAAACGGCGTTCTTGCGTTTCCAATAATCCTGCAACCCGTCCTCACCCATATCGGCAAAATACGGCAGCAGCTCATCGGGGCCACGTTGACCCTCATATGCCATGAGCGGCACACCCGTGCCGCAGGATGTCTGCACAAGATCAATGTGCATGTCGAAGATCTGGCGTGACCCGGCCATCGGCTCAAACAGGCCCGACAAAGCTTCAAACTTATCATCACGGGGATGAAGCGCCGTGGCGGTACCGTAGCAGCGAAGGATCATCGCTGAGCCCTCAAAAGCACAAAACATCAGTGTCATGCGATTGACCTTGGCGATGTGCGCAGCGGTTTCGTTGCCACTTCCCGACAGGTTCAGCCAGACGATCCGGTCAGGTGCCATGATCTTCAGCGGGTGCATTCCCTTAGGGGACATATTGACGCGTCCGTTTTCAGCGGCGGTCGCGACGAAAAACAGCGGTTGTTTCTCTATAAACGTGGACAATGTCGGATTTAATCGCTGCGCGGTCGCCATAGCACTCTCCGGAACATAATGCGAACAGGCTACCAATTTACGCGACGAAGACAAGCCGTTGAAATTTCGCGCTTGGCGCGCGCTTTCCCCAACGCTAGCTTTTCGGATCTGTCTCTATGGTGGGGCAGACAACCAAAGCCAAAGGAGCCGATCCCATGCGGATGACAACTTTGACACTTGCAGCGGCGTTCTCGCTGACAGCAACGGCAGCATTTGCCTATGACTGCAACTGGGGCGCGTCCAAAATGGACACCGTCGCAGAAGCCCCGATGACCAAAATGACCCATGCACCGGAAGTCGCCAAGGCTGACGTCCCGGTTGACGCATGGCTCATCCAATATCTGGAAGACTGGCAGCAGGCCTGATCCGTCAAAATCCCAAAAAGCGTATGCGTAACACCCGGCGCTCCGATCAGGATCGCCGGGTTTTTCATGCCCGCCGACGCGCTGCCTTGCCAAGCGCGGAACGGATGATCGTCCGGTGAAACGGCAGCACCATTTGCAGATAGGCCCGCCCAATCGTGTTGTGCCGCCGGATGGCAGTGGTCAGCGTCACCGCCTGACCCGTTTCGGTGGGATCAAGGTCAACGATGATGCGGAAATCGAGATGCGTATCATCAAAACCGGCGACCAGTCGGCTGGTGGTCTCGTCTGTCACCGGGAAGATGCCAACCACATCAGCCTGCTTTGATACCGAGTCCGCACCTTTTAAGCCGAACGGCGTAACGATGATCTGACGGACCGCGAGTGCAGGGTAAGTCCAAGCCGGAAAGGAGCCAACGATGGCCTCCGCCGCATCGCGCGCCCTCACAAACGGCGGGTCAACGACCACCTGCCAGGCATCGGCCCAATCGCTTTCCGGCAGCGCCGGATGGGGTAGCGTAACCGGGATTTCCTTGACCTGCCCCATCAGCCTTTCATCACATATGCAACGGCTTGCCGGTCGATGACGCAAGGGCTGCTTCGCGCACGGCTTCGCTCATCGTCGGGTGGGCGTGACAGGTGCGCGCGAGGTCCTCGGATGATCCGCCAAACTCCATCAGCACTGCCGCTTCATGGATCAGATCGCCAGCGCCCTTGCCGACAATATGGACCCCAAGCACGCGGTCGCTGGTTTTGTCGGCGAGCACTTTGACGAAACCTTCGGTGGCCAACATCGCGCGTGCGCGACCATTGGCGGTGAACGGAAACTTGCCCGACACATAGTCGATGCCGTGCTTTTTGAGCTCTTCCTCGGTCATACCAACCGACGCAACTTCCGGCTCGGTGTAAACGACAGACGGAATAACGCCGTAATTCACGTGCCCGTGCTGGCCTGCAATCACTTCGGCGACGGCCATGCCTTCGTCTTCTGCCTTGTGCGCCAGCATTGGCCCGGCGATCACATCGCCGATTGCATAGATGCCCGCCACATTGGTCTGCCAATGATCATTGGTGTGCACGCGCCCACGCTCGTCGACCTGCACACCCGCGTCTTCAAGGCCAAGCGCGTCGGTGTATGGCTTCCGGCCCGTCGCGATCAGCACGATGTCCGCATCAAGCGTCACCGCGTCACCGCCCTTAACCGGCTCAAACGTCACATGCGCGCCCTTGCCTGCTTTGTGCACATCGGTCACTTTCGCGCCGAGTTGGAAGTTGACACCCTGTTTGGCGAGCATTTTCTGAAACTGCTTGGCCACATCGGCATCCATGCCGCCCAAAATGGTGTCGAGATATTCGACCACGGTCACTTCGGCACCGAGCCGGTTCCAGACCGAGCCAAGCTCGAGCCCGATCACGCCACCGCCGACAACGATCATCTTCTTGGGCACTTTGGTCAGCTCCAGGCCACCGGTCGACGAGACGATGACCTTTTCATCGATCTCCACCTCCATGCCCGGAATGCCCGCTACATCAGAGCCTGTCGCGATGACGATGTTTTTTGTTTCCAGTTCTTCCGCCGCGCCGTCCGCTTTGGTCACAACAACCTTGCCAGCAGCGGCGACTTTGCCCGCGCCATGGAAAACGTCGACCTTGTTCTTTTTCATCAGGAAGGCGACGCCATCAACATTGGCTTTCACGGTGTCATCCTTGTGCGCCATCATCTTCTTCAGATCGAGCTTCGGTTTGCCGACACCCACGCCGAGCGTTGCGAGCGAATGCTCCGCCTCACGGAAGACTTCGGAAGCATGCAGAAGCGCCTTTGACGGAATGCAGCCGATGTTCAGGCAGGTGCCGCCCAGCGTCTCGCGCTTTTCAACGATCGCTGTCTTCAACCCCAGCTGTGCGGCCTTAATCGCACACACATAACCGCCGGGTCCCGAGCCGATCACCACAACATCATAAGCCATTTTTCATTCCTCTTTCGCCAAACCGATGTCGCAAGACATGGGGGCCATTTCAATGCAACGATTGGACACGATTGTATCGTCGGTCGCGGCGCTCATCGCGTCGCCGTATTCACTGGCAATTTCTGCACCAGTGCCATCATGTCCGGTGACAGTTTTTCACGGAAACCATAACGATTAAGCTCGGTTGCCATGGAGAAGAGCGACGCGGTTCCGAAGAACTCGGCTTCAAACGGGCTCGCGCGGCCGTCAGCGCCGAACTCCACCAGCAATTCCATGAGTGCGACATCATCGCTTTTCAACGCGTAGTCCTGAAGATGCTCCCGGCTCGCGAAAAGCCACGTCATCGGCGAAATCACACCGTCTTCCAGCATTTGTCGGATCGTGGCCAAATCACCGGCAACGGCTGCGTTGAACACCTGCGTGGACGCAACGCGTTCCTCGTTGGGCATGGTCTC
>JBCBHR010000237.1:0-3987 GCA_038525365.1 Pseudomonadota bacterium
GACATCGGCGAGTACCGCACATTCTTCAAAATGTCGCCGCCACTGCGTCAGGAAGACGACCGGCAGGCCATGATTGCAGCATTGGCCGATGGCACGCTGGATGTCATTGTTTCCGATCATGACCCGCAGGACGTCGACACCAAACGGCTGCCCTTCGCAGAGGCAGAAAACGGAGCCGTTGGCCTCGAAACACTTCTGAGTGCGGCGCTCAGGCTGCATCACAGCGCAGATGTGCCATTGCCGCGTATTCTGGCTGCCATGACGTGCAATCCGGCCAAACGGCTCGGCCTTGAAACCGGCACCCTTCAGCCGGGACGACCTGCCGACCTCGCTTTGGTTGACCTCGACGAGCCATGGGTGCTTGATCCGGCCAATCTGAAGTCGCGTTCGAAGAACACGGCGTTTGACGGGGCGCGGTTTTCAGGCCGTGTCCGCCAAACCTATGTGGCGGGGACAAAAGTATTTGATGCGCAAACCGACGCTTGAGGCGAGATGAACTTGGACATCACAGTGATCATCGCACTGCTCGGCGGGTATCTGGCCGGATCAATCCCGTTTGGCCTGCTTTTAACGCGCTTTGCAGGCCTTGGTGACATCCGCTCAATCGGCTCCGGCAATATCGGCGCGACCAACGTATTGCGAACCGGCAACAAGGGTCTCGCGGTGTTGACGCTTTTGCTCGACGCGATCAAGGGGCTGCTGCCGGTTTTGGTAGCCAATGCCTATGGCTCTGACATGACGGCGATTGCTGCGGGGCTCGGCGCGTTTCTCGGCCACCTCTATCCGGTGTGGCTGCGCTTCAACGGTGGCAAGGGGGTCGCGACGTTTGCGGGCATCTCGCTTGGGTACTCCTGGCATGTGCTGGCCCCGTTTGCGCTCACGTGGCTTTTGATTGCGCTGATCACGCGGTACTCGTCGCTTGCCGCGCTTATGGGCGCGGCGGCTGCGACGGCAGGGCTTTTCTACGTTGAGCGCTACACCCTTGGTGGTCTTTATGTGGTGCTGTTGGCGCTGATAGTGTGGAAACACCGTGCCAATATCGCGCGCCTGCGCGATGGCACGGAGGGCAAGATCGGGCAAAAGGGATAGCCGACCTCGCGCCCGCGCGGTTTTTTTTGGCTGGGGCAAAGGCATCATTGCGGTGGGCAAGGCCGATACGCGCGCAACGCGCGATTTCACACCTTTTGAGTTGAGCGACCCGCAGCGCATTGCGTGGCTGCGCCTGATACGCTCTGAAAATGTGGGACCAGCCACGTTTCGCGACCTCGTCAACCATTGCGGTTCAGCACAAACGGCGCTCGACATGCTGCCCGAACTCGCCAAGCGCGGTGGTCGGATGGCCAAGGTCAAAGTCGCAACCCAGGTGCAAGCGGAAAACGAGATCGCGGCGATTACCAAACATGGTGCCAAACTCGTTGGCATCGGAGAGCCTCATTACCCGCTTGCGCTGCGTACGATGGATCAACCGCCGCCTCTGGTCACCATCAAGGGCTCGACGGATGTTGTGGTGCGTACGGCAATCGGCATTGTCGGCTCGCGCAATGCGTCGATGGCGGGCATCAAGATGGCGCGGGTTCTGGCGGGTGAGTTGGCGTCGCGCGGCTATGCGACGGTTTCCGGATTGGCACGCGGGATTGACCGCGCTGCACATGAGGAGAGCCTGCACATCGGCACCATCGCCGTGCTCGCAGGCGGCATCAACAAGCCCTACCCGCCAGAAAACCTTGAACTGCTTCACGAGATTGAAACCAACCAGCGGGGCTGCTCGCTGACGGAACAGCCGTTCAATTGGGAGCCACGTGCCAAAGACTTCCCGAAGCGCAACCGGCTGATCGCCGGGCTTTGTGCCGGTTTGGTGGTGGTGGAGGCCGCGCAACGCTCCGGCTCATTGATCACGGCGCGCATTGCCGGTGAACTTGGCCGTCACGTCATGGCCGTACCGGGATCGCCGCTTGATCCGCGCGCCCAAGGAACCAATGGTCTGATCCGAAACGGCGCAACACTCGTCGCAAACGTGGACGACATCGTGGAAGCCATCACACCGATTGCCGGTGGCGGCGCGATGCCCAGCGCAGACCAATCGCAGCTTTTGGAACCGGATGACAGCTTCACACTGCCGCCACCCGATTCGGTGCGCGAGCGGATCGTCGGCCTGCTTGGCCCGACGCCGATCGACCTCGATGACATCATCGCCGAAAGCGATGCGTCGCCCTCGGAGGTGTTTCTAGTCATCCTCGAGCTTGATCTGGCCGGACGCGTCGAGCGTCACTCAGGCAACCGCGTCTCGCTGCTGATGTGAAATTGGTGGCGCTACCCTGTCGGGGCGTTGACCCCGAGCGATATCGCTTGCTTCGATATAGGCCATCTCAATCAGATACGTGACCATGTCGAAACGTTCAGCGTCAGCCATCACTCGCAATTCGCCGAGCATGGCTTGAATGTAACGGAGGCGTTCCAGCCGCGTCTGGCGTATTTCATTTCTCTGCATCGTGCCCTCTTGGATGCCGTGTAGCCGCCCTATCCCAGAGTTAGCACCTATCGGTTGTAATTCAATTACATTTATACTTATTCGCGATTTTTTATCGGGAAAGTTGTCGCAGGCTTTCAACGCTGCATAGTGTTTCGGTCTTGACCTTGCGTGGAGGCGCCGCCATGTGTCCACGGTGATGCAGCCACCACGGTGGCAGAGGGACACGGAAATTCATGCAAGTTGTTGTCGTTGAGTCTCCCGCCAAAGCGAAGACCATCAACAAATATCTCGGCAAGGACTTCAAAGTTCTGGCGTCGTTTGGCCATGTGCGCGACCTGCCCCCGAAAGATGGATCGGTAAAGCCGGACGAAGATTTTGAAATGTCGTGGCAGGTCGACACAGCATCCAACAAGCGGCTCAACGAGATCGCAGCCGCCGTCAAAGACGCTGACGGCCTGATCCTCGCAACCGACCCCGACCGCGAAGGCGAAGCGATTTCCTGGCATGTGCTTGAGGTCCTCAACAAGAAGAAGGTCGTCAAGGACAAGCCGGTCAAGCGCGTGGCATTCAATGCCATCACCAAAAAAGCCGTGTCCGAAGCCATGGCAGACCCGCGCGAGATCGATGTGCCGCTGGTGGATGCCTATCTTGCACGGCGCGCACTCGACTATCTGGTCGGCTTCACGCTCTCTCCCGTGCTGTGGCGAAAGCTGCCCGGTGCACGTTCAGCGGGGCGGGTGCAGTCGGTGACGCTGCGGCTGGTGTGTGAGCGCGAAAACGAAATTGAACTTTTCAAGCCGGAAGAATACTGGTCTCTGATCGCGGCCCTCAAGACCGCTGATGGCGCGACGTTTGAAGCGCGTCTGGCTGAATTTGACGGTGAAAAAATCACCAAGATGTCGGTGAAAACCGCTGACCAGGCAAACACCATCAAGGCTGCGCTGGAAACGTCCACATTTGCCGTGACAAACGTTGAGGCAAAGCCCGTTCGTCGCAATCCACCGCCGCCGTTCACGACCTCAACACTGCAACAGGCAGCGTCTGCCAAGCTCGGTTTCGCGCCGGCGCGGACGATGCAAATCGCGCAAAAGTTGTATGAAGGTTTCGACATCGGTGGTGAGACAACCGGTCTCATCACCTATATGCGGACCGACGGCGTGCAGATGGACCCCGATGCCATCAGTCAGTCACGTGCGGCGATTGGCGAGCGGTTCGGCGCGGCGTTTGTGCCCGAGAAGCCGCGCTCATATTCGTCCAAGCAGAAAAACGCGCAGGAAGCACACGAAGCTGTGCGCCCGACCGATTTTTCCCGCTCACCGGACAGCGTCAAATCTGCGCTCAATGACGAGCAGTTGAAGCTCTACGATCTGATTTGGAAGCGCGCCATCTCAAGTCAGATGGAAGCAGCCGTGATGGAGCGTACGACGGTCGACATCGACGCCGCCGGTGGCGGCAAACCGTTGGCGTTGCGTGCATCCGGTACGGTCGTGACCTTTGAAGGCTTCCTTGCGGCCTAT
>JBCBHR010000238.1:0-3981 GCA_038525365.1 Pseudomonadota bacterium
CGGAAACGGGGATCGCGCGCACGCCTTTGATCTGCGGCAGCAATGTGCGGGTGCGCTCATGGATGTGTTTGAGCGTCGCCTGCTTGTCTTCGATGACATCCCATTTGTTGAACGCAATCACCGGCGCGCGACCCTCACGCGCTATCAGGTCGGCGATTTGCAGATCCTGTTTTTCAAGCGGGATTTGCGCGTCGAGCAGGATTACGACCACTTCGGCAAAACGGATCGCGCGCAGGCCATCGCTGACCGACATCTTTTCCAGCCGATCCTGCACTTTGGAGCGGCGGCGCATGCCAGCTGTGTCATGCAGCCGGATGTTGCGGCCCTTCCATTCCCAATCGACGGAAATGCTGTCGCGCGTGATCCCCGCCTCGGGGCCAGTCAACAGCCGGTCTTCGCCCACCAGCTTGTTGATGAGCGTGGACTTGCCTGCATTGGGGCGACCGACGATGGCGATGCGCAACGGCTTGGTGTCATCGTAAGGCGTCTCGACGACCTCACCATCTTCGTCCAGTTCCACGTCCACATCGGCGCTTGCTTCGGCATCGATGTCGGCCTCATCGTCGTGGGCGAGCGCACGTTCTTCGCCAATCGCATCAACAATCGCGTCACGCAAATCGAGAATCCCTTGCCCGTGTTCGGCGGAAATCTGCACTGGTTCGCCGAGCCCCAGCGAAAAGGCGTCGTAGATACCGCTCTCCGCGCCACGCGCCTCGGATTTGTTGGCAACGAGCACAACGGGCTTTCCCGTGCGGCGCAGGATGTCGGCGAACTTTTCGTCGGCTGCTGTCAGTCCGGTTTTGGCATCGATCACAAACAGAGCCACGTCGGCTTCGTCGACAGCGATCTTGGTCTGATTGCGCATGCGGCCGGGCAGCGTCTTGGCGTCGCCTTCTTCCAAACCGGCCGTGTCGATCACATCAAAGCGCAAATCGACCAGCCGCGCCTCATGACGACGCCGGTCGCGGGTGACGCCCGGTTGATCGTCCACGAGCGCAAGTTTGCGCCCGACCAGTCGATTGAAGAGGGTCGACTTGCCGACATTCGGACGGCCGACAATCGCGACCGCAAAGCTCACCCTGCCGAAACCTTGCCGCTTGCGACGATCATGTCGACCATCACACCGGCACGGCCGCGCATGGCCTGTGGCGTTTCGGGATCTTCCAGCATCGTGTCGAACAAACGCTTGGCGTCATCAGCGCGTTCCGCCTTCCAGGCAGCCATGCCAAGCGCTTCGCGCGCGGAATGGCGAAAGGGGTTTTCAGTCGAGGTCAACGGCTCAACACGCTGTGCGACATCATCATAGGTGCCTGCATCCACGAGCAAATAGCCTGCACGAACGCGCGCCACATCGCGCAACGCAACCGGAACAGAATTGTCAGCGGCAATCGTATCAAAGTCCGCAATGGCCTGCTCAGTGTCGCCTGCGTTGTGGCGCTCTCCAGCGGCGCGCATGCGGGCGAGAACGGCGTATTGCCCGAAACCGTCCTGCTCCAACTGGCCAAGTGCGGTAAGCGCAGCATCAGACTGACCTTCCTGTGCGAGGGTCAACGCCTCCAGAAACCGATCACCGGACGCATTGGCGCGGCCATTGGTGTAGCTCTGCCAACCTGTATAGGCGGCGGTGCCCACGGCGATGGTGATCGCTGTGCCAATGATGATCGGACCATAGCGATCCCAAGCGGACTTCAGCTTTTCAGAGCGTAGCTCTTCGTCGACTTCGCGGATGAAGCTGTCGTTGGACATGGTGTGTTCGTTCTCGACTGTTTGTCAAAACGCCTTAGAGCGTGTTTGGCGGCTTGAACAGGGTCTGTGCCGTCATACAGGCCACGGACTAACGCCAAACAGATAGATGTGACCCCAAGCAAACAGCACAGCAAACAGGATTGTGCCAACGACTGCCGAGATCACGTCGTATTGGATAGCAACAGTTCCATAGTTCGGATCGCCGCGATGTTTCAAATTGATGCGGTTCCAGATCGCCCACGCCAGAAACGCGCCAAACAAAAGGTATGAGGCCAGATCACCATTGGCCAGCAGGTGGGCAAAAGCCCAAATTTTGACGCCAAGGATCATTGGATGCTTGACCGCAGCCTTGATGCGGCCCGCGGGAAACTGCGAGGCCATCACCAGGATCAGCGCGAGCCATACGAGCGGCGCTACAACATGCGGTGACCAGGATGGCGTTGCATAAAAGAACAGGTTCCAATCGGACACGCGCGCTTGCCCATAGCCCCAAATCAACAAGACCAAACCGACAATTGAAGTCAGGCTGTAGAAACCCTTCCAAGCACTATCGCCGCGCTTTTCAATAAAGTTGGTCCGGACGCCCGCAAACGCCATCTGCGCCGAGTGCATGCCGAGAAACAGCAGAAGTCCGAGTATGAGCCAGATCATGTGCCAGTGGTCCCGCTTGTCAGGAAAGCGCCGCGCTGGCTAGGCTGTTACCATGAGTGTGGACACAGACAAGGCGAAACAGCGCCTCGGCTCCATGCGCGCGGAGATCGAACAGCTTTTGACGATCAGCGAAGATGCGCGCGCACCTGTGGAACTGGATCAAGTGGCAGTCGGTCGATTGTCACGCATGGACGCGATGCAGCAACAGGCCATGGCGAAGGCCGCAGAACGCACAAGGCGCCGCGACCTCATCCGCATCGAACAAGCCGAACGCCGCATACGCGATGACGAATATGGCTATTGCGAAGACTGCGGCGAGGTCATCGCCGACAAGCGGCTGGAAATTGACCCCATGGCAGAGCGCTGCGTGCGATGTGCGCGGTGATCGTTATTCACTCACCGGGCACCTTGCCTGCGTTTGCCTGTATCCATTCCTGGTCGACCTGTGGAAGGTCTTCGTCATAGATCGCTGCTTCGAAGGAGCGGAGGCGTTTGTGGACGGATAGGAGGTCGATGATGGTTGTCCAAGCGTTTGCGAAGAACTTGAAGCTCTCCTCGACGCGCTCAAATGCGTTGTTGATCTGCGTGAAGACACCAAGCGTGATCGCGCCAGACAGGATTGTCGGGCCAAGCGCTACCAATGGAATGAAGTTGGAGCCCTGCAAATACGTCCAGCGCGCGATGCCGAAATAGAGGTAGTGGAAATAGAGCCGGTAATAATTGCGACGCACACCTGAATAGAGCTCGTTAATGGTCGGTGGATCGCAGCGTTCGGCATTGTCCTCGCCGTAGACAAGTTCCTTGCGGTAGGCCGCTTCAACCTTCTGGTTGTTGAACTCCAACCCCGGCAGCCGGTAGCCAACAGCGGCCAACAGAACAGTGCCAAGCGCGGCTGAAAGCAGCGCGACATAGACCATCGATCCGTCAACCTCGCCGATCAGCGGCAATTCAGTGACGTTTTGAGACAGGGTGTACAGCAGCGGCAGGAACGCGATGAGCGTCATCATGGAGCGCACAAACGCCACGCCGAGGCCTTCAACTATGCGCGCAAAACGCATGGTGTCTTCCTGAACACGCTGTGCAGCGCCCTCAATGTGCCGCAGCTTCGGCCAATACTGCATGTAGTAGTCGTTCATCGCAGTGCGCCAGCGGAACACATAGTGCGACACAAAGAAATCAAGCAGCACCAGCGCCATGATGTTGGCGATCAAGATCGGCGCAACGGTGGCAAGCTGGCCATAAAACTGCGCGCCAGTGACGGAATTTGGCTCACTGAGTGCCTGCTGTAGCAAGTCGTAGAAGGCGCCATACCAGTCGTTCAGATACACCGAAATCTGAACGTTGTAGTAGGTGGCGAGGATGATAATTGTCGATCCGACGACGGACCAGACATACCATTTGTTGCGCTCAAGAAAGTACCACGCAGCGGCAAATGCCGCGCCGCAAATGAGGATGTATATGTAAACCCAGAAGCGCTCGGCGGTCAGAAATGGCGGGCGTTCGCCCTCAACCGGCTGCGGCACATACTGGTTTGCCCATCCTAAGTATTTCTTCGGATCGGCGCTGCTTTGGACGCTGATGGCG
>JBCBHR010000239.1:0-3976 GCA_038525365.1 Pseudomonadota bacterium
GATTGAAATGGGTCTGCGCGAGGGCAAAAACCGTGAGGTTAAAAACGTCCTCGGTGCGCTGGGCCTCGACGTCAACCGGCTGATCCGGGTGTCCTACGGCCCATTCCAATCCACACATTGGATCCCTGTTCGCGCTCAAGCGTCGCGTGGATCGCGCCGTAAAAAACACCGTCGACGGCGATGCCGTCTTTGAGCGAATCGAGTTTGGCCTGTGTCACGCGGCCATGGGCGCGCACGCGGTACCGACGCAACCAACCCGTTTGCGGCAACTCAAGCACACGCGACAGACCGCCATCATTGGTCAGCAGCAAAAGCCCTTCCGTGTTGATGTCGAGGCGACCGACGGTGATCACGCGCGGCAGGTTTGTTGGGAGGCGATCAAACACGGTCTGGCGACCCTCGGGGTCGTTCGAGCTGGTGACGACGCCGGTTGGCTTATGAAAGAGCCACAGGCGCGTCCGCTCAATCGCTGGGATCGGTTTGCCATCCAGCAAAATATCGTCGCCTTCGGTGACCGTGACGGCCGGCGTGGTCAGCACCTTGCCATTGAGCGTCACGCGGCCGTCGACGATCAGCGCTTCGGCTTCACGTCGCGACGCAATGCCCGCGCGCGCCAGCCGCTTTGCGATGCGCTCCGGCGCAGCTTCAGGCGCAACGTCAACTCTGGTTTCAGCCGGCGCGGCCTCGGGCGTTCTCGGCTTTGGTGAATAGTCGCTTTGGCCGGGCGCCGACTTGAAGCCGCGTGACCGGCCCTCGCCCTTTCCGCCGCGCGCGCCTGATGGGGCGCCTTTGAAACCGCGGCTTTTCAAGCCAGACTTCGGCCCGTCGCGCGCCCCGCCGTCAGCATCCTTGCCGCTGCGCCCACCGCGGTCATCGCGGCTGTCACGGCCGTTTGCCTTGCCCTTCCAATCGCCTTTGCCTTTGCTCGGCGATGGGCGGCGATCTGATCCAAACTTGTCGTTTTTGCGGTCCATGGCGGCGTGCTGGTCCTTTGACTTTTGCGCTGCCACGTATCAGGTGCGCAGGCGAGATGCGAGTGAAACATGTGAGCATGCCTCGGCAATGACGGGTCCCGGGTTTATGGCGATAGCGCTGGAAGAGGCACATGCCGCTGCAAAGCGAGGTGAAGTGCCGGTGGGCGCGGTGGTCGTGCGCAACGGCGCTGTGCTGGCACGCGATGGCAACCGAACCATCGAATTCAGCGACCCCTCGGCCCATGCCGAAACACTGGTGATCCGCAGCGCATGCGAACAATTGCGGTCACAACGCCTGCCCGGTTGCGATCTCTACGTGACGCTTGAACCCTGCACCATGTGCGCCGCCGTCATCTCTTTTGCGCGTATCCGGCGGCTTTATTTTGGCGCAAGTGACGCTAAGGCAGGGGCCGTCACATCCGGTGTGCGGTTTTTTGAACAAGGCACATGCCATCACTCGCCGGAGGTCTATTCCGGCATTGCGGAAACGGAAGCTTCAGCCATTTTGCGCGATTTCTTTGCGGCCCGGCGCGACGCCAACAGCTAGCCTAGAGCCACGGCACCAGATTGCGCCAGAAGCCACCTTGGTTGCCTTGGGCCGCTTTCAGTTCGCGCGCCTTGGCAGCTTCGGACCGTCCAAGGTCGCCTGCTTCGGCTGTTTGCGCGGGCACCCGATACTCAACCGGCGGATCGGTCAGATAAACACGTTGGCCGGATGATGAGCCGCGCGCTGGCCCTTCGGACGCGCCAATTGCGGCCACCCGATCAGGATTTGTGATGAAGTTCGGATCGCGATTGCCTTCGTCGATTTGGGCACGAATGCGCGCACGGCGTTGTTCCGGCGATTCCGGCCAGACACCGGCAGTGTTGACAATGCTTTCCTGCGGCGCAGGCAAAGTCGCTGTCGTCGAAGGCTGCACAATTTCAGGACGCGGGGCGTAGTTGATTGGCTCTTTGGGTTTGCGGCCAAGCGCCAGTGCACTGCCCATGTCGTTCATGAGCGCGTCTGACTGTGTGACGCCCGTGCCGTAGGTCGGCCCAAAACAACCGGTCAAAGCGACCGATGACGCCAGCGCGGCGGCAAGACTGAATTTGGAAGCGGTGGTGCGCACGTCAATATTCCCCGGTTTCGCGCCTCATGGGCGGTGAATGCGGCTATTTCGGGGAGGCTATATCATAGCCCTCCCATCGCCGTCCATGTTGCGGCAGTTGGCAATTCAGAGTTGGTTAAGCATGTTTGTCAGCCAAACATAGGCGTCTCAGCGCTGGTCTTTGGAAACGGCTCGTCGCCAACACCTTTTGGTTCTTCGGGTGGTGGCGTGTGATCCCGAGTGAGCTTCACCGCGTCGATGCTCCACCGACGAGCCAAAGCGCCGTAATTTGCCCAAACGCTACTCCGGTATATCCACCGGTCGGCGCTTGGGTCCCACTTCCAACGTTCGCGCTGCACAAATTCGGGGGCGGCATTCCAGTCCCGAACCAACGGGCCCTTCATCCATGCGCCGTAATAGTCCTCATCGAGCGCCTTCTTCGCAATGCCGATCGCCACCAATTCGTAATGATTGAGGTAGCCCACGACCTAATCCCTATCGCGTTCCAGCTTTGGATCTGATGGGGCATTGAGAAGCACGAGGTCGCTATTGCGCCGATAGGCGCTGAAGACCTCCTGCATATTGCGGTAGTGCTCTGTCGATTCTGCCTTTTCGATCATGTCCAGCGTGGCACGCATTCGGGCCGTTCTCGCGGCCGACCGAATACTGTGCACTGCAATCGCCGCTGATACCGCGATGACGATTGGCGAGAAGCTCGGTCCATAATCCTTGATGGCGTCAAGAACCAAAAACGGCGCCCCTTGTGCTTTGGGCGCCGCATGCTGGTAGAGGATTTCTGAAAGTCGGATTAGTCACGTACGCCTTCACGAAACATAGCAGCCTCCTTGGTTATCAACAAAATAGCGTTTTCGAACCTCGATCGCAAGGCCACGCTCACAGCCGACCAAGTTCCTTCAATTCATGCAAGACCGCGGCATCGCGTGCGGACACGTCCGGATAAAGCGGATCAGTGCCGACGTCTTGGGTGACACGCCATGACCGGGCGCACTTTTTGCCCTCCGCCATGGCCGGGATGACGACGACGCCGTCGACCTCGGGGATCGTAAAGCCAACCTGATGGGCGGGCTTGGGCGAGATGTGGATGTCAGAGGTGATGCAGATCTCTGCCATGTCGAGCCCCTCGATGGACGCCGCAAGGTTTGCATCGGTAACGTGAACAAAGGGCGCGGCTTCCAGCGACGAGCCAATGCGCTTTTCCTTGCGCTCGATTTCCAGGGCACCGGTGACGACGCGACGTACCGCGCGCACGTTTTTCCACTTGTCTGCCAGCGCATCGTCGCGCCAATGGTCCGGGCAACCGCGAAACTGCTCGAGGTGAACAGATTTGGCATCGGGATGGCGCTCCAGCCACGCCTCTTCCATGGTGAATGGCAGGATTGGAGCCATCCACGTGACGATGCGGTCAAACAGCTGATGCACGACCTGCAGCGCCGCCTTGCGTTTTGCCGATGACGGCGCTTCGCAATAGAGCGTGTCCTTGCGGACATCGAAGTAGAACGCGGACAGTTCCAGCACCATGAAGTCGAGCAGTTGGCGCGTGATGCGTTTGAAATCAAAGGCATCATAGCCATCGCGCACCACATGATCGAGTTCCCACAGCCGGTGAAGCATGAGCCGTTCAAGCTCGGGCATGTCGGCATATTCGACGCTCTCGCCCTGATCATGGGCCAGCGTGCCAAGCATCCAGCGGATGGTGTTGCGCAGCTTGCGGTATGAGTCGATGTTGGTCTGCAGGATGGTTTCACCGAGACGCAGGTCTTCTGAGTAATCCGATGTTGCCACCCAAAGGCGCAAAATGTCCGCGCCAGACTTTTTGATGACATCCTGCGGGGTGACGACGTTGCCCTCGGACTTCGACATTTTGCGCCCGTCTTCGGCCATGACGAACCC
>JBCBHR010000240.1:0-3969 GCA_038525365.1 Pseudomonadota bacterium
TGCGCGCAACGGTTCGGAGACGCTTGATCAAATGATCGACACGGTCTAACAGCACGAGCCTGAAAACGCAGCGCATGATCAGTGTCTCTCGTTTTTGGTTAGGACAGGTGGCCGAGTGGTTGAAGGCGCACGCCTGGAACGCGTGTAGGCGGGAAACCGTCTCCAGGGTTCGAATCCCTGTCTGTCCGCCATTTCTTTTCAAAAGCGACCCTGTTTTCTGCGGCCGACTTAGAGCAGAATGAGGGCTTACGCCCTCGCCTACTCGTTCGATAACCGACTTCAAGCCAACACCGTTCGCTCCAAAACCCACCACGCGCCGACAAGCGCGATGGCAATTGAGGCGGGGTTGGCTATGGCGCCTCGGTACCAGCTTTTCGTGTTGAACCAGAGGCCAACCACCACATAAGCGATGGCGATCACGGTCAACTGGCCGAGTTCAACGCCGATGTTGAAGCCAATCAGGCTGACGATGAATTGCCCCTGCGCCAGTCCGAAGTCACCCAGCACCGATGCAAAGCCGAGACCGTGCAGGAGCCCGAATGCGAAGATGAGCGGCAGCCGGATGCTGCTTTCACCGCGTGCAAACAGATTTTCCACGGCCACATAAACGATGGATGCCGCAATGAGCGGTTCGACGATGGAGGCGGGAACGCTGACGATGCCAAGTGTTGCCAACGCCAATGTGACCGTGTGTGCCACGGTGAACGCCGCAACCTGCCACATGAGCGGGCGGAATTTCGTCGAAAAGAAAAACAGGCCGAGCACGAACAGGATATGATCAAGGCCTTTGGGAATGATGTGGTCAAAGCCGCTCACCACATAGGTGATGAATGCCGACAGCGCAGATTGTTGAGCGGCACCGACGCGCGGGATCGGTTCGCTCGCCGCGCCACTGTTTAAAAGGCCCGTGTAAAGCGCATCATCGCCCGCACCGTCCGCAGCCATTTGGCGCACGACGAGGGTGCCGTATTCTCGTGCCCAAGCGATCGTCACCGGACTGCCGTCGGCTGGCAAAACGCCGGAAAGCGCCAGCTGCGTATCACGGGGCAATTCCAAATTTGGCTCCGCCGTTACCGCAACACCATCAAGAGACAGCGTGACCGGCGTCTCACCGGACAGCACCGTGAAACCACCCAATATACGATCAGCAGCGTCTTCAAACCGGGCTTGCAGCGCCGATTGATCGAGTGCCCGCAACGCATCATACTCAGACGCGTTTTCCGCTTCATCGGTATCGGCAAGACCATCGAGATCAATGCCCGCTAGCAGCGCTTCCGCGTTCAGTGAAATATCGATGCGCAATTGCGTGTCATCGATGGCAACATCAGCGATGGCCGGTCGCACCTCATGGGCATTTGCGGGCAAAGCGACAATGACCAATGCCGCCAACAAGGCGATCAGGCTTGACACCAACCGGCCCGCAGGCACGCTGTCTCCAAAACTCTCATTCAAGCGGATCATGCCATGTTCTCCCAACCCGTTCCCCAAATCCAACGCATCGTCGCGGCGCTCGCTATGGCATGTAGCACAGTGGTGCCCGCCAACGCCCACGAAATGTGGCTCGACCCGTTGGAGTTTCTAGTGGGAGAAGACGCAGAAATTCAAATAGAGTTTCGCGTTGGCGAAAAATATTCCGGCGGCGGCTATCCCTATCTCGAAAACCGCACTGAACGGCTGGATCATGCGGCCGGGGATATGGTTCAGCCCGTTGACGCCCGCTCGGGCGACCGGCCCGCCATCCAAACGGCACCGCTTGCCCCCGGCTTGAATGTGTTTGCCTATGAGTCTGATGTGTCCACTGTGCGCTACACAGACTTTGGCAAGTTCACGGCGTTTGTCGAGCACAAGGCATTCAAGGGCGCGCTCGCCGCCCATGATGCGCGGGACTTGTCGAAGGAAAACTTTGTTGAAACTTACTCGCGCCATGCAAAGGCACTCATTGCAGTTGGACGTGGCGAAGGCGCTGACCGACGCATCGGCATGCAGACAGAGATCGTCGCGCTCGACAATCCATATGTGAAAGACATCAAAGACGGTATGCGTGTTCAGGTCTTTCACGGCGATGAAACACGACCCGGCGCTCAAGTTGAGGTGTTTGAACGCGCCGCAGGCAGCGGAAACAATGCTGAAACCGTCACTATCTCCTTGTTCATCACCAACGCTGAGGGCGTTGCGACCATCGCCGTCAAACCCGGCCATGAGTATCAGGTGGACGCTGTGGTGCTGCGCGAACCCCCTGCAGATCGGGCGCAAGAGCATGGCGCTGTGTGGGACACAGTGTGGGCAAACCTGACATTTGCAGTGCCCAAAACCCCTATCCGCTGAGCGGCCAAACGAGCGGGATCACGATCATCGCTGACACGAAACAGGTTGCATCCACGATCAGCCCGAGCCGCAAGAAGTCCGTAAACCGATAGCCACCCGCATTGTAGACGAGCGTATTCGTCTGGTATCCAATCGGCGTGATGAAGCTCGCAGACGCCGCCATCATCACCGCAATCACAAACGGTCTCGGGTCCAAGCCAAGCGCGGTGGCAAGCCCAATGGCGAGCGGCGTGATGATCACCGCAACGGCGTTGTTGGTCACCAGTTCGGTCAAGATGGTTGTCAAAATGTAGATGGTGGCAAGCGCTGCCAGCGCCGACAGACCGTCCAAATAGGGCACGATGGCGGCAATAATGTCGGCAACAAGCTCCGTCTTTTGCATGGCAAGGCCAACGGACAGCATGGCAAATATCAAGCCCAAAATGCGCCAATCAACGGCTTGCACTGCTTCATCCGGCTCCACGCATTGTGTGCCGAGAACGGCGACGGCACCGATCAGCGCCAGTGACGTGATCGGCATGACCTCCAGCGCGGCCAAGATGATCACACCCAGCGTGACCGCCAGCGCGATGGGTGCCTTTGCCCGCCGGTAGCCGCGCTCGCTTGGTTCGCTGACGTTGACGAGATTGTTCTCTTCGGCAAATCGCGCAAGATCGTCGCCTGCGCCTTCAATCAACAGCGTGTCGCCGACCGAAAGCGGTGTCGTTTCAAATCGGTCGGCCATGTTCATGCCGCCGCGATGAAGCGCCAGCGTATAGATGCCATAGCGACGCCTCAGGCGCAGATGGCGCAGCGTCCGGTTCAGCACCCGCGCGCCCGGGCCGATCAGGATTTCCATGATTTCAGATGAGCGCGCATCGGTCTGCTGGACGCGGTCAAGACGCGGCGCTTCCAACTCGCCCTCCTCCTTCATTGACAGGATTTCAGCGACCGACGACCGCAGAACGACGATGTCACCGGCCGCCAGCACCACATCCTTCAGTTCGCGGCGCAGCGACGTGTCACCGCGTAACACGTCGATGATCCGCCGGTCGGGCTGGTTGAACGCCTGCACCTCTTTTGCGCGCACGCCCACATGCTCCGACCTGTCTTCAATGACCGCTTGGACGATGAAGCGCCGCCCTTTCCCACTCCCCTGCGCGCTCATGGACTGTCGGTCCGGCAGCAGGCGCCGTGTCAAAAGCATCGCCGTTATGCCCGCAATCGTCGCAACAATGCCAACCGGTGCGATTTCCAGAATGTGAAAAGGGGCAAGCCCGGCATCGCGTGCAATGCCATCGACCAGCAGGTTCGTTGATGTCCCGATCAGGGTGCATGTGCCACCCAAAATGGCCGCGTAAGACAGTGGGATCAGCACTTTGGACGGCGCTTGCCCGGTGTCATGCGCCAGACGGATCGCAACCGGTATCATCAGCATGATGAGCGGCGTGTTGTTCATCACCGCCGACATGCCCGCCGCCGCTAGGAGAAAGAGTATGAAGGTCTGGGTCGGATGTTGTTTGGCGCGCATGGATGCTAGGCGCGCTGCCCGATCAATCACGCCGGTGCGCAAGAGGCTTGCTGAAATGACGAACATGGCCGCGATGGTCACCAGCGCCGACGACGACAGCACCGACAGCACCTCGTCGACGGTCAAGATCCCGC
>JBCBHR010000241.1:0-3931 GCA_038525365.1 Pseudomonadota bacterium
CTTCTTCAACAGCCGACAGATAAACAACCTCGTCGGTTACCTTGCCATCGCCGACTTTCCGATACGGGCTTTCGATGAAGCCGTATTTGTTGACACGCGCGAAGGTGGAAAGCGAGTTGATCAGACCGATGTTTGGGCCTTCCGGCGTCTCAATCGGGCAGATACGGCCATAATGCGTTGGGTGAACGTCACGAACCTCAAAGCCCGCACGCTCACGCGTGAGGCCACCTGGCCCAAGCGCGGAGAGACGACGCTTGTGCGTGATCTCAGACAGCGGATTTGTCTGGTCCATAAACTGCGACAGCTGCGATGAGCCGAAGAATTCGCGCACAGCGGCAGCGGCTGGTTTTGCGTTGATCAGGTCTTGCGGCATTACAGTGTCGATATCGACCGAAGACATGCGTTCCTTGATCGCGCGCTCCATGCGCAACAGGCCGACGCGGTATTGGTTTTCCATCAACTCACCGACAGAACGCACACGGCGGTTGCCCAAGTTGTCGATGTCGTCAACATCGCCCTTGCCATCGCGCAGGTTCAAGAGGATGCGCAGCACCTCAATGATGTCTTCCTTGCGAACAGTGCGAACCGTGTCTTCGACGTCAATGCCAAGACGCATGTTCATCTTCACGCGGCCAACGGCGGACAAGTCGTAGCGCTCGCTGTCAAAGAACAGCGAGTTGAACATGGCTTCGGCCGTTTCCATGGTCGGCGGCTCGCCCGGGCGCATGACGCGATAGATGTCAAACAGCGCGTCCTGGCGGCTTTCGTTTTTGTCGACCGTCAGGGTGGAACGGATATACGGCCCGACATTGACGTGGTCGATGTCGAGGATCGGGAATGCGGTCAGGCCGCTTTCGATCAGAACCTGAAGTGTCTTCTCGTCAATCTCGTCGCCAGCCTCGAGGTAGATTTCACCCGTCTGCTCATTGACGATGTCTTCGGCGAGATAGGCTCCGTAGAGATCCTCATCTGTCGCGCGGAAGGCTTTGATGCCCTTTTCGCCCAACTGCTTGACGGTGCGCGCAGTCACTTTTTTGCCGGACTCGACGATAACTTCGCCGCTGTCGGCGTCGATCAGGTCTTGCGTTGGCTTCGTGCCTTTGAGGCTTTCGGCGTTGAACGGAATGCGCCAGCTGTCGCCGTCACGCTCATAGCTCACAAAATTGTAGTAGGTCGACAGGATCGTTTCGGGATCCAGACCAAGCGCCATCAGCAACGACGTCACCGGAATCTTGCGGCGACGGTCGATACGAGCATGCACGACGTCTTTGGCATCAAACTCGATGTCGAGCCACGAGCCGCGATACGGGATGACGCGTGCGGCAAATAGGAGCTTGCCGGACGAGTGTGTTTTGCCCTTGTCGTGATCGAAGAACACGCCGGGCGAACGGTGCATCTGGCTGACGATCACACGCTCAGTGCCATTGACGATGAAGGTGCCGTTGTCGGTCATGAGCGGCATGTCGCCCATATAGACATCTTGCTCTTTGAACTCGCGCACGGACTTCGTTCCGGTGTCTTCATCCACATCGAACACGATGAGGCGCAGTGTCACCTTAAGGGGTGCCGAATATGTCAGATCGCGCTGACGACATTCTTCAACGTCAAATTTCGGCGCTTCGAACGTGTAGGACACGAACTCAAGCTGGGATGTGCCCGCGAAATCGGAAATCGGAAACACCGACTTGAAGGCCGCCTGCAGGCCCTCTTCCGAGCGGCCGCCTTCGGGCTCCTCGACCATGAGAAACTGATCATAGGATGCTTTTTGCACCTCGATCAGGTTTGGCATTTCAGCGACATCAGGAATGTCACCGAAGAATTTGCGAACTCGTCTGCGACCGTTGAACGTGGTAGTGGCCTGCGCCATTGCAGCTCCTCGTCGTTCCGCCTGGCACGTCAGGCGGCTTTGGTTTGTGACGGACCCGGCGGCTGTGCCCTGCCGCAGGTCTCTTCCAATAGTGAGCCCGAAACCCATGCACCCGGTTTCAAGGGCCTGAAACGGTGAAAACCCGTTTCCGGAACGCTGCCTCAACAGCCCTCGGGAAAAGGGTTTACCCACTCAAAATCTCGGTCGGCGAGGCGCTATCTGTTGCGCCCCGCCGCCCGAAAACGCATTACTTCATGGAAGCGGTTGCGCCAGCTTCCTGCAGTTTCTTGACGAGTTCCTCGGCTTCGCCTTTGGAGATCGCTTCTTTGACTGCTTTTGGAGCGCCTTCGACGAGGTCCTTGGCTTCTTTCAGGCCAAGACCTGTAATGGCGCGGACTTCCTTGATGACGTTGATTTTCTTGTCGCCAGCAGCTTCGAGGATGACGTCGAATTCGTCTTTCTCTTCTGCCGGAGCAGCGTCGCCACCCGCAGCGCCACCAGCTGCTGCAACAGCAACAGGTGCAGCGGCGGAAACGCCCCATTTTTCTTCGAGCATCTTGGAAAGCTCAGCTGCTTCCAAAACGGTCAGTGCTGACAGGTCGTCAACGATTTTACTAAGATCAGCCATTGTTCTTCAGTTCCTGATTTGGTTCGAACACGTGTCGGTTGTGCAAAAAAGAGAGGCCTTAGGCAGCCTCGCCCTCCTTTTGGGCGTAAGCGTTGATGACGCGCGCGAGCTGTGCGCCCGGTGCGGCAGTAACGCTTGCGATGCGGGTTGCCGGTGTCTGGATCATGCCAAGCAGTTTGGCACGCAGTTCGTCCAGCGACGGCAATTCGGCCAAAGCCTTCACGCCACCTGCATCGAGTACGGTTGCGCCAAGTGCGCCGCCAAGAACAACGAGCTTGTCGTTGGCTTTGGCGAAGTCACTGGCCACCTTGGGCGCCGTTACCGGATCTTCGGCATAGGCGATGAGTGTTTGACCCTTGAAAAGGTCACTCATGCCTTCGGCGTCCGTGCCCTGAAGAGCGATTTTGGCAAGCCGGTTTTTTGCGACTTTCACCGTGCCGCCAGCCGTGCGCATTTTTGAGCGGAAATCACTCATCTCTGCGACGGTGAGGCCGGTGTAGTGGGCCACGATGACGGAGCCAGACGCCTTGAAGGCACCGGTCAGTTCCGTGACGAATTCGCGTTTTTGCGATCTGTCCACTTCGTCTCTCCGTTTACGGGCACATCCAATGGACATGCCCAGGTTTGCCTTTGCCACTCCAGTGACCGGTCAGGTCCCCGGAGCAACGCTCGAGGTACCCTGCCCCCTTTCGCCAAAACGCATCGCGCATCTGGCTTAAGGCAATACGGTTCGAACCAATCCAGCGGCATCTCATGCCGACAAATCTGTTCAACCCCGTCTCATGCAGGCCCGTGTGGAATTAAGGCGAGCCACCTGCAATCTCGGACAGGCAACCGGATTAGACGTTTTGTCTTCTCCGGTTATCCACCCCAGCCAAAGGCCGGAATGGAATTGGTTGTGCGAAGCGCAATCGGAATGCGCCTCGAATTTTATTGCGCAGTCAAGCTGCCAACATCGACACGGACGCCGGGGCCCATTGTCGATGAAATCGCAAGACGCCTCAAAAATGTGCCCTTCGCGCCTGATGGCTTGGCCTTGTTGACCGCATCGATCAGCGCCATGACATTTTCTTCAAGCGCTTTGGCGTCAAAAGACGCCTTGCCCGCACGTGCATGCACAATACCGGCCTTTTCAACGCGGAACTCAACGGCACCGCCCTTGGAGGCTTTGACCGCAGAGGCCACGTCCGGCGTCACAGTGCCAACCTTCGGGTTCGGCATCATGCCGCGGGGGCCGAGCACCTTACCGAGCCGACCAACGAGTGGCATCATGTCCGGCGTAGCAATGCAGCGATCGAAATCGATGTTGCCGCCTTGGACTGCTTCAACCAGTTCTTCTGCCCCAACCACATCCGCGCCAGCCGCCTTGGCTTCTTCGGCCTTATCGCCACGTGCAAACACAGCCACGCGTACATTGGCGCCCGTACCGTTTGGCA
>JBCBHR010000242.1:0-3927 GCA_038525365.1 Pseudomonadota bacterium
CTACAAGGTCGCGCTGCCCATCGCGCTGCTCGTCTGGCTACTTCCGCTGCTTGCGATCTTCATGACGTCGATCCGCACTTCCGCCGATATCACCGCAGGCAACGTGTTCGGCATCCCAACCGAGTTCGCCTTCTTCCAAAACTACTGGGAGGTACTCTCGCAGCCAAAAGCACTCGATTACATGATCAACACGCTGATCATCACCGTGCCCACGGTCGCAGTATCGGTTGGCTTGGCCTGCCTCACCGGCTACGCACTTGCGGTCTACAAATTCCGCTATGCGCTGCCGCTGTTCTTTGTTTTCGTGGCGGGCAATTTCGTCCCGTTTCAGATCCTTATGCTGCCGGTCGTCGATCTTTCCACGCGGTTGGAAATGATCAACACGGTTCCGGGTCTCGTGATGTTTCATGCCGCGTTCCAGACCGGCTTCTGCACGCTCTTCATGCGCAACTTCATCAAGGCGCTGCCCTATGAGTTGATTGAGGCCGCGCGGATTGAGGGCGTCGATGAATTCAAGATTTTCTGGCATCTGGTCTTGCCGCTCGTGAAGCCTGCGGTGGCGGCGTTGGCGGTCTTGATTTTCACCTTCATCTGGAACGATTTCTTCTGGGCGACGGTGATGCTGCAGGATGATTCCAAGCTTCCCATCACGGTGGGGGTACGCACGTTGAACGGCGAATTCGTTCAACAATGGCAGTTGGTTTCGGCTGCGTCATTGATCGCCGCATTGCCGCCGGTGGTGATGTTCTTTGCCATGCAAAAACACTTCATCGCCGGACTGACGCTCGGCGCAACGAAGGGATAGGACGCAGATGGATGCGGTGACGACGTCGACCGCCACGGCAGCGGTGACGACTTGGCGGCTGGACACCGCCAACCGCACCGCCGTGTTTGCAAGCTTCGACAATGGCGTACCCGCGCTGGTGCATTTCGGCACACGCCTCAACAGTGAAGAGCGGCTGGAAACGATCGCCGCGCTCTCCGTTCCAAATATTTCCGGGGGGCAGCTTGATCCGCTGGTGCCACTGTCATTGATCCCGACGGCGATGACCGGATGGCAGGGACATCCGGGCTTTATCACCCACGCCGGCGATCCGTCAGCCGTGCCGGACCTCTTCTTGCGCACGGTCGACGAACGCGATGACAATGGACTGACATTTGTCGTCGCCGACCGCATAAGCCAAGCGGCCATAGAGATCGCAATCCGGCTTTACTCCGACAGCGAACTCATGTCGCTGACGGTCTTTCCGCTGGGCGACATGGCCGATCCGTTTGACTGGCTGGCGCTTTCGATCCCGGTGCCGCCGGATATGTCGCGCATCGTCGACCATGGCGGTCGGTGGTGCGGTGAATTCCAGCGCAAGGAAAGCCGCTTTGGCATTGGCCAGCATGTGCGCGAAAGCCGCGAGGGCAGATCCGGCCACGCGCATTTCCCCGGCATCACGTTCATGGCAGACAGCGCCAGCAAAACCGACGGCCATTGCATGGCGGTATCGCTGTGCTGGTCCGGTGGCCACAAGATCGTTGCCGAGCAATTGCCCGACGGACGCCGTCATGTGCAACTTGGCATCGCCAATGACCAGCCGCTGAACGCGTGGATACGCCCCATCGAGATTTGGCTTGCGTGGTCCAATAGGGGCATGAACGATCTGACGCATGCCTTGACCGGCAAGACCCGGCAGACACTGCCGCGAAAGCCGCAGCGGCCCGTCCATTACAATTGCTGGGAAGCCGTCTATTTCCGGCACAATGTCGATGAGCTCAAGGCCATTGCGAGCATGGCAGCCGAACTGGGTGCCGAGCGCTTCGTCTTGGACGATGGCTGGTTCAAGGGCCGTGACGACGACACGACGTCACTTGGCGATTGGGTGGTCGATGACGACAAGTTTCCCGAAGGCTTGGGTCCGCTCGTCGACCATGTGCGCGAATGCGGCATGGAGTTTGGCATATGGTTTGAGCCTGAGATGGTCAACAAATCATCCGATCTCTATGCGGCCCATCCTGACTGGGTTCTCGGTGCCCAGCACCAACCGGCGGGCCGCAATCAGTTCGTGCTCGATCTCTCCAAGCCGGGCGTTTCGGAATATCTGTTCGATGCGATCTCAAAGATCGTTGAGGACCATCACGTCACCTATATCAAGTGGGACCACAACCGTGTCCTGACCGGGGGCACGCCGCGTCAGACGCATGAACTTTATAACCTCATGCGACGCCTTAACGACGCCCATCCGCAGCTGGAAATCGAAAGCTGCGCGTCCGGAGGCGGTCGCATCGACTACGGCATCTTGCACTACACAACACGCGTTTGGCTTTCGGACTCAAACGATGCGCTTGAGCGCCTGCGTATGCAGCATGAGGCCGGGCTTTGGCTCCCGCCGGAGGTGCAGGGCTCTCACGTTGGCCCGCGCGTATGCCATACATCGGGCCGGGTGTTCTCCATGGGCTTTCGTGCCTGGGTTGCGGCGCAGCGGCATATGGGCTTTGAGATGGATCCGCGCGAGTTGACCGAAGACGAGCGGCGCATGCTGCGCGGCGTCACCGACTGGTACAAGGCCAACCGTGATTTCCTGTTCTCTGCCCGCTATCATCGCCTTGAAAGCAATGACCCGGAAGTTCTGGCAGAGCTTTTTGTCGGCGCGGACAAGGGGCGTTTTATCGCGTTCAAAGGACAGGCCGGAACGTCGTCCGCCATTGCCGCAAGTGCATTTCTTCTGTCGGGCATCGATGCGGATGCCATCTATCGGTTGCGCCTCATAAATCCGGAGGTTGTTCCGTCAACGACCAACCGCTACACCGGCAGCCACCTCATGTCCGGCGCGCCGATTGAGCTGTCTGGTCGCGCTTTGATGTGCGGTGCTTTGCGCCTTCCAAATGCCTTCCCCGCAACCATGATGGTTGTCGAAGGCGAACGCCTTGATCATCCCACGTGAGCACGACCACGACCATGACTGCGCCGCTTGTCACCTATGCCGACCTCAAAGGCGCATCCGTGCTGATCACCGGCGGTGGCTCCGGCATCGGCGCTGCTATCACCACGGGTTTTGTGGAACAGGGCGCACACGTTGCATTCATCGACATTGCGCAAGAAGCGAGCCGCGCGCTTTGCGACCAGCTTGAAGCCGATCACGGCAACCGACCGCTCTTTATCAAGGCTGATCTGGCGGATGCGAACGAGGTTCGCGAGGCGGTGGCGAGCGCGGCCGCCGCCCATGGCGACATCAATGTGCTCGTCAACAATGCGGCTTGGGATGATCGGCACGATCTGTCTGATCTCGACGACGCCTATTGGGAAAAGAACACCAACATCAATCTGCGCCATCCGTTTTTGACGGTGAAGGCCGTCATTGATGCGATGGTGAAACGTGGAAGCGGTGCGATCATCAACTTCACCTCCACCTCCTACATGCTCAACATCGGCGACATGCCGGTATACACGGCGTCAAAGGCGGGCATTGTCGGCTTCACCAAGGGCGTCGCTGGTCGGTATGGGCCAAGGGGTATCCGCGTCAACGCGGTCGCGCCGGGATGGGTGATGACCGACCGGCAAAAGGAACTCTGGGTCACCGAAGACAAGCTGAACGCGTTCATGGAGCGCCAAGCCATTCCGGTTCCGCTGGAGCCGCCACAAATGGTCGGCCCGTGCCTGTTCCTTGCGTCGGCAGCCTCAAGCGCCATCACCGCGCAAACCATCATCGCAGACCACGGTGTGCTCTGATGACGGCTGGCGCTGACAAATCTGGCGTCGCCTTGGTGCTGGCCGATTGGGGCACGTCCAATCTGCGCGCTTGGGCGCTCGACAACGACGGCTCAGTCGTCGCGACCAACCGCAGTGGCGCAGGCATGCGCACCTTGAACCGCGATGAATTTGCGCTCGTACTGGAGGCCTGCGCTGCCGAACTCGGAGGTGGCGCGGACACCCCCGCCTTG
>JBCBHR010000243.1:0-3924 GCA_038525365.1 Pseudomonadota bacterium
CCATCTGGGTCCGAGAGCTTAAGCAAAAAGAAAGTCTGGAGAGGAACCAAACCCATGGCCGACGTCGAACTGCACCAGCTGAAGAAATCCTTTGGATCGGTGGACGTGATCCACGGGGTCGATTTGCACATCAACTCCGGCGAATTTGCCGTGTTTGTCGGGCCTTCCGGTTGTGGCAAATCCACATTGCTGCGTCTTGTGGCTGGACTTGAGGATGCATCCGCCGGTCAACTCCACATCGGCAACACCGACGTAACGCATGTGGAGCCAGCCGAACGTGGCGTGGCCATGGTGTTCCAATCCTATGCGCTTTATCCGCATATGACCGTTGAAGAGAATATGGGCTTTGGCCTGCGCATGACCGGTTCGGATACAAGCTTGATCAAGGAGCGCGTCGACAAGGCGGCCAAGATCCTGCACCTCGACCAATTGCTGCAGCGCAAGCCGAAGGCCCTTTCCGGTGGTCAGCGGCAGCGTGTTGCGATTGGACGTGCCATTGTCCGCGAGCCAGATGTTTTCCTCTTTGATGAGCCATTGTCGAACCTCGACGCCGAGTTGCGCGTCCAGATGCGTCTGGAGATCGCCAAGCTGCACAATGATCTGGGCGCGACCATGATCTACGTGACGCACGATCAGGTTGAAGCGATGACGCTTGCCGACAAGATCGTTGTGCTTCGCGCGGGCAAGATCGAGCAGGTCGGTGCGCCGCTTGAGCTTTATGGCAATCCGGACAATCTGTTTGTCGGCGGCTTTATCGGCTCCCCGAAGATGAATTTCCTGCGTGGCGAAATCGCAGGCGCTCCGCGTGGCGGCAAGGTCAAGGTGACGATGAGTGACTTTGGCGGCGCAGCGGCGACCGTTCCCTGCACCAGCAAGGTAGAGAAGGGCGCGCCTGTGCTTTTGGGCATTCGCCCCGAGCATTTCTCGCCCGGCGGCGCGGCCAAGATCAAAGTGCATGTGGATGTGATCGAGGATCTCGGCGGCGTGTCCTATGGCTATCATGGTGCAGACACCGAAGCGCCTCTGACCATTGCGCTGCCCGAAGGCCATGGCCTGAAGTTCAACACCGACTATTCCGCTGAGTTCGATCCGGCGCGTGCTTTTCTATTTGACCCGGCAACGGAGTTGCGCATCCGCTAGCGGCGCGTCTTCACAGGCGGGCGATGCGCTCAGTCAGCAGCGCGAAGAAACCCTCCGCGTCAACGCCACCCAGGACGAGGGCGTTGGCGGGACGGCCTGTAACACTCCACCAATCGATGACAGTCATGCCAAGTGTGAGCTGAGACCCCGTCTCGACCTCCACATTGCAATGGCGGCCAGTAAACAGGTCCGGCTGCAGCAAATAGGCGATCACGCACGGATCATGCAACGGCCCACCGTCGGTGCCGTATTTGTCTTCGTCAAAACGTTCAAAGAAGTCGATCAGGGCAGCAGCCGCATCGCAGACTGGCGTGTTGTGCGCACGAACGGCATCGATGCGGGCCTGCGTTGTAAGGGCCTTGTGCGTGCAGTCGAGTGGCGCCATGACGATGTCGATGCCCGAACGCAGCACAATCGCCGCAGCCTCGGGATCGACATAAATGTTGAACTCCGCCGTCGGCGTGACATTGCCACCCTCAAAGAACCCGCCGCCCATCAGGACGATCTGCGCCACGCGCGGTGCAATGTCCGGCGCTCGTGAAAGTGCGAGCGCTATGTTGGTCAGCGGGCCAATTGGGCAAAGCGTCACCGACCCAGATGGTTCGCGGCGCAGCGTCTCGATGATGAAGTCAACCGCGTGCTGCTCTTGCAGCGGCATTGTCGGCGCGCGCAAATCGGGACCATCAAGCCCGGTTTTGCCGTGCACATATTCAGCGGTCACCAGATCGCGCATGAGCGGACGGTCCGCGCCTGCATACACCGGAGTGTCGGTTTTTCCTGCCAATTCGCAGATCTTGCGCGCGTTCACCTCCGTCAACGCGAGTGGCACATTGCCAGCAACGGCGGTAATGCCCAGCACATCCAATTCGGGGCTTGCCAGTGCCAGGAGGATCGCCAATGCGTCGTCCTGACCCGGATCCGTGTCGATGATGATTTTGCGCGCCTTGTCCGCCATGCCCCCGCCTTTTCTTGAATTCTTTCAACGCAATGACCATAGTGCGGTTAGCGCGGGATGCCAGTTCAGGGTCCGTCGGCGCCTGTCGCTTCGATACAAGGACACCGGTACCGCCATGACGCGCATTTCGTCGTTCTCAAGCCCCTTGCTGGTTGGTTTTGATGCCATCGAAAAGTCACTTGAGCGTGTTGCCAAGGGCTCCGACGGCTATCCGCCCTACAACATCGAGCGCCGCTCCGATGATGGCTACATCACACTGCGCATAACGCTTGCCGTCGCAGGCTTCTCGCTTGCCGAACTCGACATCACCACCGAGAACAATCAGTTGGTGATCCGCGGCAAGCAGGACGACGGCGGTCACGATGCGCGCGAGTTCCTCCACCGGGGCATCGCATCGCGGCAATTCCAGAAGGCGTTTGTGCTGGCCGATGGCATGCGTGTGCTCGGCGCGCATCTGGAAAATGGCCTTTTGCACATCGATCTCGACCGTCCGCAACCGGACACCATCGTCAAAAAGATTGCGATAACGCAGACCGACTGACGACACCCTCAATCAATTGTGACAGGAATTGTCGGTGTACTCGGTTGACCCCATCGGCGTGCGGGTTGAATGAACTTGTCCATTATTTCGTTTTTGGAGAAGATCAGTGCGCGCCACGACCATTCTATTTGCCGCCACGATTGGCATCGCAGCGAATTCGGCCTTTGCCGCCGAAATTGACGTGTCCGATTGGGAGGCTGTTGAAGCCGCGTCCGCCGGACAGACCGTCTACTTCAATGCGTGGGGCGGGTCGGAGCAGATCAACGACTATATCGCATGGGCAGGCAGTAAGCTTCGCGAACGCCACGACATCAATCTCGTCCACGTGAAACTCGATGACACGGCAAGCGCTGTCTCCACTGTGGTCGCTGAAGCAGCTGCCGGGCGAAAAGATGGCGGGTCGATTGACCTCGTCTGGATCAATGGCGAAAACTTCGCCTCGCTCAAACGCCAGGACCTGCTCCTAGCCCCCGATTGGGTCACTCAGCTCCCAAGCTGGGATTATGTTGACCACGAGACGAAGCCGACGATCACCGTTGACTTCACCATCCCCACCGATGGCCTTGAAGCGCCTTGGGGCATGGCAAAGCTCGTCTTCTTCCACGACAGTGCCCGCGCGGATGTCTCAAACATGCCGGACAGCGCCGACGAATTGCTGGCGTGGACAAAGTCCAATCCGGGACGTTTTACCTATCCGCAGCCGCCAAATTTCATCGGCTCAAGTTTCCTGAAACAAGTGTTGATCGAGACCACGGGAGACCCATCGGTTCTGCAAAAACCGGTGCTTGATGCTGATTTTGAGGCGGTGACTGCACCGCTTTTTGCGTATCTTGACGCCTTGCATCCAAACCTTTGGCGCTCCGCACGCGCATTCCCCAAAGACTACCCGTCGATGACGCAATTGCTGGCCGATGGGGAACTCGAAATCACTTTCGCGTTCAACCCTGCGGAAGCCTCCAATGCGATTGAAAACCAGTTGCTGCCCGACACCGTTCGTTCGTTCACCTTTTCCGGTGGCACGCTTGGCAACACACACTTTTTGACGGTTCCTTTCAATGCAAATTCAAAGGAAGCCGCCTTGGTGACAGCCAACTTCCTGATGTCGCCGGAAGCGCAATTGCGAAAACAGGATGTGACCGTATGGGGCGACCCGACAGTGCTCGCGATGGACAAACTAAATGATGCGGATCGCAATGCTTTTGCCGCGCTTGATCTTGGCGTTGCGACGCTGCGCCCGGACGAGTTGGGACCATCCCTTGAAGAGCCGCACGCATCATGGATCGAACGT
>JBCBHR010000244.1:0-3923 GCA_038525365.1 Pseudomonadota bacterium
GTTTTGCGTATCAGCGTCATCGTGCGCACCGCAGTGCGTGGCTCTGCGACTGCCGGGCAACCGGCTGCGAGCAAGGTTCAATCCCAGATCAAGGTGAACCCAAGCCGTCCCGCGCCGTCTCCGTTCGGCAAAGTCGTCGCTGCCGCTGGCAATGCTAAATCATCGAAACGCGACGGCTCCAAGCAGGGCCTGATGCTCGGCTCGCCGGTGGATTCGCGTTACACATTCGACAATTTTGTTGAAGGTCCGTCCAACCGCGTATGCCTCGCAGCCGCGCACGCTGCCGCCGACAAAGGTGCAAACGCGGCACGCTTCAATCCGCTGTTCTTCCACTCCACCGTTGGTCTCGGCAAAACCCACCTGCTTCAAGCCATCGCCAACGCCGCAAAGGCGCGCGACCCAAAGCAACGCGTGGTGTATTTGACGGCTGAATATTTCATGTGGCGTTTTGCATCGGCGATCCGCGATCAGGACGCGCTTTCGCTCAAAGAGAGCCTGCATGAGATCGACATCCTGATCATCGACGACATGCAGTTCCTGCAGGGCGAAAAGATCCAGTCGGAGTTCTGTCACCTCATCAACGCACTTCTCGATAGCGCCCGCCAAGTGATCGTGGCCGCAGACCGGCCGCCAGCAGATCTGGAATCTCTTGATCCGCGTGTCCGGTCCCGCCTCAAGGGTGGTGTGGCATTGCAGATCGAAGCACCGGACTACGAGATGCGCCTATCCATGCTCGGCCAGCGGTTGAGCGAAGCGCAGCGAGATGACACGTCCCTGCAGATTTCCGAGGAAGTTCTCGCGCATGTGGCAAAGACGGTGAACTCGTCCTTCCGCGAGCTGGAAGGCGCGTTTAACCAGTTGGTGTTCCGTCACTCGTTTGAGCCGGAGATCTCGCTTGATCGCGTCGACGACATTTTGGGCCATCTGGTCCGTGTCGAAGAACGCAAGAAGGTGCGCATCGAGGACATCCAACGGATCGTTGCCCAGCATTACAACATTCCGCGCAATGAGATGCTGTCGAACCGCCGCACGCGCACGGTCGTGCGTCCGCGCCAGATCGCCATGTATCTGGCAAAGACGATGACGCTGCGCTCCCTGCCCGAGATCGGACGTCGCTTCGGCGGCCGCGATCACACGACCATCCTCCATGCGGTCCGCAAGGTGGAGGAATTAAAGGGCGACGACGCGAAATTGGCCAAGGAAATCGAGCTCTTGCGCCGCCTCATCGAAGAATAAGCGGGCCGCCAAACCGCTTGTCCCCAGCTCTGTCGCCGTGCATGCCTGCCATCACACGCCCCACCCTTGCTTTCGGCGGGGCTTGACGCCACATTCCGGCTCCAGATTCCACAAGTGGGCACATGCGCGTCGGGGGATATGCGCATGCGACGCCCCACCTGACCTGATCGCCGGAAGTCGTCATGCGTGTTATCCTAGAACGAGCCAACCTTCTAAAATCCTTGAGCCGGGTCCACCGCGTGGTGGAGCGCCGCAACACGATCCCGATCCTGTCAAATGTGCTGCTGCGGGCCGACGGCCAGACGCTTGAGTTGAAAGCGACGGACCTCGACTTGGAAGTCAATGAAGCGACGGCGGCGCAGGTCGAACAAGCAGGCGCGACGACAGTGCCCGCGCATCTCTTCTATGACATCGTGCGTAAATTGCCGGACGGGGCTGAAGTCTCGCTTTCGGTCGACGCCGATGGGAACACGATGACCGTTGCGACGGGCCGCTCGGACTTCAAACTCCAGTGCCTCCCGCAATCGGACTTTCCGCAGCTCGCCGCAGGTGATTTCAGCCACACCTTCCGGCTCGATAATCAGACCCTTCGTCGATTGATTGAATCCACCCAGTTTGCCATCTCCACGGAAGAAACCCGCTACTATCTGAACGGCATCTACGTCCACACCGCGGAGCGTGATGGGGCGATTACGCTGCGCGCTGTGGCAACCGATGGTCATCGGCTTGCGCGTTGCGAAACCGATGCGCCGGATGGTGCTGAAAGCATGCCAGGCGTGATTATCCCGCGCAAAACGGTGGGCGAGCTGCAAAAGCTGGTCGAAGGGCCGGATGTGGCAATCACGGTTGAAGTGTCCGACACGAAGATACGTTTCACCATCGGGTCTGTCGTGCTGACATCGAAGCTGATCGACGGCACGTTTCCCGATTACCAGCGTGTCATCCCACAGGGCAATGACAAGCAGATGCAGGTTGATCGCAAGACGTTCACGGAAGCCGTTGACCGCGTCTCGACCGTCTCATCGGAACGTGGGCGCGCTGTGAAAATGGCACTGGACAACAGCCAGATGGTACTGACCGTCAACAATCCGGACAGCGGTTCTGCGCGCGAGGAAGTCGTGGCAGCCTATGAAGCTGAAGGCATGGAGATCGGCTTTAACGCCCGCTACCTGCTCGACATCGCCAACCAATTGTCGACGGAGACAATCCAGTTTGCGCTGGCCGATGCGGGCTCGCCAACGGTGATCCAGGATACAGGCACAACTGACGCGCTTTATGTGTTGATGCCGATGCGGGTCTAACGCACGGCGGGCGATGTGGTAACCATTCGCCAAACCGGTCTGCGCTCCGCCAACACTGTGAGCGGTGCCAATGGCCGCTGACACCATGGGCGAGGCAGCACCCGTTCATTCTGAGATCAGAGCGCCAGCCACCGTTGTCACGCGCCTGCAACTGACCGGCTTTCGCAACTACAAGACGCTGTCGCTTAGTCTCCAGCCGCGCCATGTGGTGCTGACAGGTCCGAACGGAGCCGGGAAAACGAACCTCATCGAAGCGATCTCCCTTTTGTCGCCAGGCCGAGGATTGCGTCGTGCAACGGCAGAAGACCTGATCAACCGGGCGGCTGAAAACTCGCTATCCCAGGGCTATGCCGTCTTTGCGGCGCTCGAAACGCCGGAAGACACATTTGATGTCGGCACGGGCGTTGATGGTGCCGATGCCGAAGGGCGCGGGCGAAAAGTGCGCATCAATGGCACGGCGGCGCGGGCTGCCGACGAATTGCTCGATCTGTGCCGCGTGATCTGGCTGACCCCGGCAATGGATGGGCTCTTTATAGGCGCTGCATCCGACAGGCGCCGCTTCATCGACCGTATGGTATTGGCCATCGATCCGGCGCATGGGCGGCGGGCCAACGACTTTGAACGTGCCCTTCGCCAACGCAACCGACTGCTGGAGGACGCCCGCAGTAGCGTCAGCAACAATGCGTGGCTCGATGGGATCGAAACTGAATTAGCGCGGCTCGCAGCAGGCATGTCGGCGGCGCGCAGCGAATTGGTGGCACTGCTGGCAGCCATCGTCGAAACACAGACCAACGACAGCGCTTCGTTCCCCACCGGGCAACTTGCGCTGCGCGGTGAACTTGAGACCATGTTGGCAGACACGGGCGACACAAGTGCCGCGGCGACCGAAACCATCTACGCGCGCACGCTCCGTGACATGCGTCACCGCGATCAGGCCGCCAAACGCACGCTGATCGGCCCGCACCGCAGCGATCTGGATGTTCGCCATGTTCAAAAGGACATTGAGGCAGCACTCTGTTCGACGGGCGAACAAAAGGCGCTTTTGATCGGGCTGGTGTTGTCGCATGGCGCGTTGACCCGGCAGGTGTCAGGCCATGCGCCGATCATGCTGTTTGATGAGATCGCGGCCCATCTTGACGAGACACGCCGCGCGGCGCTCTTTGCGCGCATCGATGCGATTGGCGGACAGGCATTTATGACCGGCACGGACCGAAATCTCTTTGACGCTTTGGGCGCGCGCGGGCAACGGCTGCGCGTGGATGCGGGCACGGTAGCGCGCGATGACTGAGACGCCGCCACTGTCATCGGATGAGATCGAGCGCTATGCGCGCCACATCGTGATGCCCGAGATCGGTGGGCCCGGTCAGCAAAAGCTGAAAGCGGCCC
>JBCBHR010000245.1:0-3909 GCA_038525365.1 Pseudomonadota bacterium
GCCAAGACATGGCGAGGAACGCTGCGATCACAAGCGCCAAGGGCAAAAGCAATGGGGCGACAGCTTCCGCGGCCATCGAGATACGCGTCCAACTTCGGGAACGCGTCAATCCTGTCGAGCGGGGACCGGGGTCATTGCTGAGCGTTGTCATGCTGCTGCCTCTCTTACCAAATAAAAGATAGCAGCAATCGCGGCATTGGCGAGGCGGTCAGGCCGGTAAATGGCTCACCATTGTGTCAGGTGCGCAGTTTCGTCGCAGAAATGCGGTCATGAAAGCCAGTCGGGAACGCTGTCAAGCGCCAACAATTCCTCATATGTCGAACGTGGTCGCACAATGTGCATCTGATCGCCATGCACCATGACTTCGGGAACCAAAAGGCGGGTGTTGTAGGTGCCAGCCTGCACAGCGCCGTATGCACCGGCTGAGCCAACAGCCAGCAAATCGCCTTGCTGAGCGGCGGGCAAATCCCGATTCTGCGCCAAAAAATCACCCGACTCGCAGACTGGCCCAACGATATCTGCGGTCATACGCGGCTGATCAGGCGACGCATGGTTCACCGGGAACACATCATGCCACGCATCATAAAGCGTGGGTCGGATGAGATCGTTCATCGCGCCATCAACAATCACGAAAGTCTTCGTCTCCAGCGTCTTCACGTAAATGACCCGGGTGACCAAAATGCCTGCATTGCCCGCGATCAGGCGACCCGGTTCGAAAATCGTCTTCAGTCCAAGCGGGCGCACGTGCTTTTTGACGATCTCCGCATACGCGTCCGGCAGCGGCGGCGGATCGTTGTCCTGACGATATGGAATACCGAGGCCGCCGCCCAAATCGACGTGATCAATCTCGTGGCCATCGCCGCGCAGCGTTTCAACAAGCTCCGTAAGCAGGGCAAATGCCTCGTCAAATGGCTGCAAATCCGTGATCTGCGAGCCGATATGCATGTCGATGCCTGTCGCCTTCACATTCGGCAGAGCGTCAACGCGGCCATAAACATCGCGGGCGCGTGTCCATGAGATGCCGAACTTGTCTTCCTTCTTGCCGGTGGAAATCTTCGCATGCGTTTTTGCATCAACGTCGGGATTGATGCGCAGCGATACGGGCGCTTCCACGCCTTCATTGACGGCGCGAGCCGATAAAAGCTCCAACTCCGGCTCGCTCTCCACATTGAAACAGTGGATGCCGACCGACAGTGCATAGTCGATCTCATCCGCCGTCTTGCCGACGCCCGAGAACATGATTTTCTCAGGTGGAATTCCGGCAGCGAGCGCACGACGCAATTCGCCCTCAGACACCACATCCGCACCTGAACCCAAATCGGCCAGCGTCTTGAGAACGGCAAGGTTGGAGTTCGCCTTCATCGCGTAGCAAACGAGCGCATCGATGTCGGAAAACGCGTCCGCGAAGACGGTGTAGTGCCGCGTCAGGGTTGCTGTCGAATAGCAGTAAAACGGCGTACCAACCGCTTCGGCAATCGCGGGCACTGCGACGTCTTCGGCGTGCAGGACGCCATCTTTGTACTCAAAATGATTCACAGGATCAGACTCAGTTGGCGTTCAAAGCAAAGGATCGAGAACGAACGGCTTGTCTTCGGTCGGCGCGTCTGGCGTCTGCTGCTGATCAGTTGCCGTTCCGGTCGACGCAGACGGCGCTGCAAGCGGTCCTTTGCGGCCACACGCGGCGACAAGCAACGACAGCGCCAATACGACAATTAGCTTCTTTGTGACGGTGACATGCATGACACTTTGTCCTTGGCCCCTGCGCTCATTGGGGCGTGTGTGCGATTTTCCGGCAATGGTTTCAAGTTACGGCTTCGCCAGCCGCTTTTTCCAAGCCCTAACCTGCTTGCGCACTTCCGTCGGCGCGGTGCCGCCGAAACTGGTCCGGCTGGCAGCGGATTTTTTCGGCGTGAGAACCGAAAAAACGCTGTCATTGATGTCCGGGTGGATCGCTTGCAAGTCGGCCAGCGCCAGCATTTCCAGACCGACCTTTTTCTCCACCGCAAGCGCCACCGCGCGGCCCGTCACATGGTGCGCGTCACGGAACGGGATGCCAGCTTCGCGCACAAGCCAGTCGGCAAGGTCCGTTGCAGTTGAATATCCGCTGCCCGCCGCTTTCGCCATCGCCTTGGTGTTCACGGCCATGTCGGCGACCATGCCGGTCATCGCGGCGACAGCCAGCTCAAGCGACCTTGCAGCGTCAAAAACCTGTTCCTTGTCTTCCTGCATGTCCTTTGAATAGGTCAGCGGCAAGCCTTTCATCACCGTTAAAAGCGCGAGCAGACAGCCGTTGATGCGGCCCGTCTTGGCGCGCACCAGTTCGGCTGCATCCGGGTTCTTTTTCTGGGGCATGATAGATGAGCCCGTCGAAAACGCGTCGGATAATGTGACGAAACCAAACTGCGGCGTTGACCAGATGACAATCTCTTCGGCCAACCGAGACAGATGCGTGGCGCAAATGGATGCAGCGCTCATAAAGTCGAGCGCAAAGTCGCGATCCGACACGCTGTCGATGGAATTGCGCGTGGGCGTCGAAAATCCAAGTGCTTGTGCCGTCATGTGCCGGTCGATTGGAAAACCGGTGCCTGCCAACGCGGCAGCGCCAAGCGGCGATTCATCCATGCGTCTTAGATTGTCGGAAAAGCGCGACAAATCCCGGTTGATCATCTCCGCGTAAGCCAGCATGTGATGACCGAAGGTGACAGGCTGCGCCGTTTGCAGATGCGTAAAGCCCGGCATGACCGTGCCCGCATGTTCATCCGCTCGCGCCACAAACACACCGACTAACGCTTTCAGCATGTTGCAAGTCTTGCGTGTCTCATCGCGCACCCACATGCGGAAATCGAGCGCCACCTGATCGTTGCGCGAGCGTGCCGTATGCAGCCGCCCGGCAGCGTCGCCGATCAACTCGCGCAGCCGCGCTTCGATGTTCATATGAATGTCTTCAAGCGCGCGGGAAAATGCGAACTCACCGGCCTCGATCTCTGACCGGATCGTGTTCAACCCGTCAATGATTTGGGCGCGATCTTCGTTTGAAATTATGCCACAAGCCGCCAACATGGAGGCATGGGCGATCGAACCGTCGATGTCTTGGGCGTAGAGCGCCTTGTCGAAGTCGATGGACGCGTTGATTTCCTCCATAATGGCCGCAGGCCCGGAGGAAAACCGGCCGCCCCACATCTGATTGGACGTCTGACCGTCTGATTTGTCATTTTTTTTGGTGTTGGAAGAAGACATGAAAAACAAAGGCCCGATGGCTGAAAACTGGACCCGGCGCGCGCTGATCGCCCGCACCGGCGGTGTGACCGCAGCGCTCGGGCTGACGGCGCTTGGCGTATACGGCTGCTCGGGCGGCTCTGGCAATGGGGCAGGTCAATCCGATGCAGCACTCGATGCCATCAAGAAAGCTGTCGAACCCACCATCCAAGGTGATGTCGCCGCCATGGCGATCCGCAATCCGAGCGAGGACATCGGTGCTCTGTCGTTCAACAATGGCGACGGAACCGCGATAACCATGGCCGAAACAGGCGCGAAAGTTCGCCTCGTCAATCTATGGGCGACCTGGTGCGCACCCTGTCGCGAAGAAATGCCCTATCTGGAGCAAATGCAGGCAGATCGCGGCGGCGATGCGTTCGAGGTGGTGGCGATCTCAGTCGACGGCGGCGGCCCCGAAAAACCCCGCAATTTCTACACCGAGATCGGCCTCGAAACGCTGCCCTTCTACCACGATCCGACCATCGGCGTTTTCACCGAACTAAAAGAGACCGGCCTCGCATTTGGCCTGCCTGTCACGCTTCTGATCGACCCAAAAAACCGCGTCATCGCAAACATGAACGGACCCGCCCAGTGGGCGAGCCCGGATGCATTTGCGATGGTGGATGCGGCGATTGCGGCGGCGGCGGCGCAGGC
>JBCBHR010000246.1:0-3908 GCA_038525365.1 Pseudomonadota bacterium
TGGCTCAGCGTCTAGAGCATCATCCCAAGGCTCAACATCATGCGCATCGGTTTCCGCCCGCCGCATCGGTGCGTTGGAAATTTGCGTCTGACCATCGCCGGTAGGTGCGGCAGCAGTTTTGGACGATATGCTGGATGTCGGCAGCGAAGCCCGCTCAATCGCGGCGGCGGCAACGCGCATGGTTTCGCTGCGTTCACGGTCAGCGCGCTGCCTTTTGGCGCGCGACCGGGCCAACACCGTCACTGCCAACGCGGCCAAGGCCAGCACTCCAAAGGCGATTGCGATGATTGCCATTGAGCGCGGGCTGGACGCGGCATTGACCAGCCATGCCAGCGCGCCGGTTTCCCCGGCAACGAACACGGCGGCTCCGACACACGCGATACCAACGATGGAACGCCTCAAAAAGCTCATGGTTAAGCAGCGGTTAATCGACCAGAAAAGATGACCTATAATGCGCCTTGAGTGCGGCGGGGAACCAAACTTCGTGACAGGGTGAACGCCTTCGGTTAACCGGCATGGATAAACCGAACTCCTTTCGAGACTTCTTACACCATGCAATTTGTGCAGAGCGCCGATGGCGTCTTTTCCGACTATCATGTGATCCTGTGTGATGTGTGGGGCGTGCTCCACAATGGCCGCCAGGCTTGGCCCGGTGCATCGGCGGCGCTCACCGCAGCGCGCGCGGCGGGAAAGACGGTCATCTTGATCACCAATTCGCCACGCCCGCATGCCGGTGTTCGCATACAGCTGGGCGAATTCGGTGTGCCTGATGATGCCTATGACGCCATTGCCACATCCGGCGACGTCACCCGCGCGCTGATCTCGGAAGCGCCGCGCCGCCAGTTTCATCTTGGCCCGGACCGCGACTATCCGCTCTTTGAGGGGTTGGACATCGAACTCGTCGATGAGTTTGAGGCAAACGCGGTTGTCTGCACGGGGCTCTTTGACGACGAAACGGAAACGCCCGACACCTACGAAGAGATGCTGACGCGGATGCGCGGCCGCAATCTGCCTTTCATTTGCGCCAACCCGGACATCGTCGTCGAACGCGGCGACCGGCTGGTCTATTGCGCAGGCGCACTGGCGCGCCGCTATGCTCTGATGGGTGGGCGAACGATGATCGCGGGAAAGCCGCACAAGCCGATTTATGACCGCGCCATGGACCTCGCCGCGCAAGCCCGTGGCCGACCGGTGGAAAAAACCCAGACACTCGTCATTGGCGATGGCGTGACGACCGATGTCAAAGGCGCTGTCGACAATGGCTTTGATCTCATGTTCGTCACCGACGGCATTCACGCGCGCGAATATGGCGAACCGGGTGTTCCGGACTTGGAGAAGGTGGTTGCCTTCCTAGATGACTTCGGCGCGAAGCCTGTTGCAACGATGACGAAACTGACCTGAACGTCCACCTGATCCCATGACCTTTCAACGCCTCCAAAGCCTTGAGCAATGGCCAGATGCGCTGCACGGCGGTGTCGTCGCGATTGGCAATTTCGATGGGGTGCACCGGGGCCATCAGGCCGTTTTGGCCAATGCGCTGGATGATCGGGGCGATGCGCCAGCCATCGTGCTGACCTTCGAGCCGCATCCGCGCCAGTTCTTCCAACCCGAAACCGTGCTGCCGCGCATCACGCCCGCGCCAATGAAGGCCGACATCCTCAAGCGCATGGGCTTTGACGCGGTGGTCGAACTTGCGTTTGCTGAGTCGTTTTCCAAACTCTCCGCCGAGGACTTCGTGAAGAACATCCTCGTCGATGGCTTGCACGCCGCAACCGTTGTGACCGGTTTTGATTTCCACTTCGGCGCTAAGCGCCAAGGTGGTCCGGCATATCTGATTGAGGCCGGAGCGCGGCATGGCTTCGACGTGCGGCTCGTGGATGCGTTTCGTGACGAGGAAGCCGAGGTCATCTCCTCAAGCCGCATCCGCGCGGCGCTTGCCGATGGCGACCTGTCACATGCCAACGCCTTGTTGGGCTACCGCTACCGCGTTGCGTCGCCGATCACCGGCGGCAAGCAGCTTGGCCGCACGCTTGGATATCCAACGGCCAATATGGCACTGCCGGAAGAGGCACCGCTGGCCCATGGCATCTATGCTGTGCGTTTCCACCGTGCCGACGGCAGCGTGCACAATGGGGTCGCAAGTTTCGGCCGCCGACCAACCGTCGATGAGGACGGCGCACCGCTGCTTGAGACATTCGTTTTCGACTTCGATGATGACCTTTACGGCGAGGACTGTGTTGTATCGCTCGTCGCTTATCTGCGCGGTGAGGAGAAGTTCAACGGGCTGGACGCTTTGAAAGAGCAGATGGACCGCGACGCGCATTTGGCGCGCAGCGTTCTGGCGCAATTGTCCCCGCTTTCGGGTCTCGATGCGGCGATGACATTTGGCCATGGTGGTTGATCGATATGGCCAAGCCTCGGAATATCCTGATCACCGGCGCGACAGGCGGCATCGGCCTTGCGCTCCTTAAGCGCCTGCAATCGCGGCACAACGTTTTGGCGGTGGGCCGTCGCGCGCCGGACGAAGCGGCGAAGCTGTTGCCCAGCCCAACGCCGTATCTGCAGGCTGACCACAGCGACCCCGCCGCATGCGCGCAGGCCATCGCCGAACACCTTTTGAAGTCCGGTTGGCTAAAGCTCGACAACGTCGTTTTGAATGCCGGCGTCGGCACCGTGGTGGACGAAGCGATGGAGCCTGCCGCACTCATTCGCGAAACACTCGACACCAATCTGACCGCACCCGTGCTGATCGCCCGCGCGCTTTACCCATGGCTTGCCAAAGCTGAGGGCACGCTGACCTTTGTCGGCTCAGTCGCACACAAAGGGCAGGGCATGTTCCCGACCTATGCCGCGTCGAAGGCTGGATTGAACGGGCTTGCCCGGGCGCTCCGCTCCGAATGGGCAGGGCGCGTGACCGTGCAGGCCGTCCATCCCGGGCCAACCAAAACCGAGATGCACGCAAAGGCAGGCTTTGATCCGGGCAAGGCCGGTGCGCTGTTCATCCCTGCCGAGAAGATGGCGGCCATGCTAGAGAGTGCGATGGCCAATGGCCGCTCGCCGCAATCGCTCGCGTTCGTGCGCGCTTGGACCGGCGGGCCGCAATTGGCGAGGCAATTGCGATGACGCGTGCGTTCGTCACCGGCGCGCGGCAAGGGCTCGGCCGCGCGTTGGCCAATCAACTGGCAACGAACACGGAGGTTACCACGGTTGACCGCGTCCAGATGGAAGTCGGTGCGCCCTTCGCGCATCATCTCTGCGATCTATCCAATCGCGATGAAGTCGACGCGTTGATCGGCGTTTTGAGCGCCAAGGACCCGTTTGACACGCTGGTGTTCAACGCGGGCATCTCCGCGACCGGCAAGTTCGAAGAGATCGAACCGGACGCCCACGCCCGTGTGCTTGAAGTCAATGCGGTCGCGCCGCCTGTGCTGTGCGCGGCGCTCATGGAGGCGGGCAAGATCGCCGATGGCGCGCGCATTTGTTTTGTCTCATCGCTTTCGCATTTCACCGGCTATCCCGGCGCGGCAAGCTATGGTGCATCAAAGGATGCTGTCGCCGTCTATGCAAAGTCCGTCGGCAAGGTGTGGAGGAAAACCAAGGGCATCGCGGTCACGGTCGCTTATCCCGGCCCGCTGCGCACCGAGCACGCCGCGCGCCACGCCCCGGAAGGCGCAAGCGCAGACAAACGCATGGCGCCGGACGAAGCCGCGCGCCTGATCCTGGAAGATTTGATGGCCGGAAAAACCCAAAGCCTACCCGGCGGCAGCGCCAAGCTCTTTGCGACCATCGGCAAGCTCTTCCCCGGCGCGGTGACAGCGATCATGCGGCGCGTGATCTATGACAAGCTTGACAAGCGGGTTGAGGACTAAAGTCGGAAGCGCGGATCGAGGGGGTGGACTCGGGCTTCA
>JBCBHR010000247.1:0-3872 GCA_038525365.1 Pseudomonadota bacterium
GCAGAAGCTTGGCCTTTCATCCGCGCATGTCACATTTGCGCACGAGAGCGACGTTGCCGCGTTGAAGCACTGCAGTTTTTTGCATCGCACAGACCAGCAGTTTCATTTCCAAAATGACGGCTACAGCACCTATGCCGACTTTCTGGAAACCCTGTCATCGCGCAAGCGCAAGAACCTGAAAAAGGAACGCGACGGCGCAAGAGCCAATGGCATCGACATCGAATGGCTGACCGGGTCTGACCTGACCGAGGATGTGCTCGACACGTTTTTTGCCTTTTACATCGACACCGGCAATCGCAAATGGGGCCGTCCGTATCTAACGCGGGATTTCTTTTCCTTGGTTGCCGAGCGCATGGGCGAGGACATCTTGCTGGTGATGGCCAAACGCGGCGGACGGCACATCGCAGGTGCAATCAACTTCATCGGCTCGGATGCGATCTTCGGCCGCCACTGGGGCTGCGTGGAACACCACCCATTTCTGCACTTTGAAGTCTGTTACCATCAGGCCATCGACTTTGCGATCGCACGCAAGCTCAAAGTCGTGGAGGCTGGCGCGCAAGGCGAACACAAGCTTGCGCGCGGATATCTGCCGGTGACGACACATTCGGCCCACTACATCCCGCATGAGGGCTTTCGCGGCGCAGTGGCCGATTACCTTGAGCATGAGCGCGAGGACGTGGCGCGTTTTGGAGAAATCTTGACGAAAGCAGCACCGTTCAAGAAAAGCGACCCATCGGCGAAATCACAGCCGACGGGGAGCGACGAAAATCCATGACGACCGGCTACGACAACGACAACATATTCGCGAAGATCATCCGCGGCGAAATCCCGTCACACACTGTCTTTGAAGACGATGATGTGGTGGTTATCATGGATGTCATGCCTCAGGCCGAAGGCCATTGCCTCGTGCTTCCGAAGGCGGCGTCGCGCAATCTGCTGGATGCTGAGCCGATAACGCTTGGTGCCGTGATCGCCACAGTGCAGCGCGTCGCGCGTGCATCGAAGGTGGCGTTTGGGGCTGACGGTATCACGATCAACCAATTCAACGAGACGGCTGGCGGACAGTCGGTGTTTCACCTGCACTTCCATGTCATCCCCCGCCATGACGGCATCCCGTTGAAACCGCATACGGGCGAAATGGAAGGGCCGGATGTGCTTGCTGCCAACTGTGCAAAGTTGAAAGTGGCGCTTGCTGATAGTTAGCCGCCAATCGCCATGCCTGCCGCCAAAACGGCAAGTGCTGTGCCGACGCCGACAGCAACGCGACGCCCAAGCGCAAAATACGCTGCAAAGCCGATCAGTGCCGCCGAAACGCGCAACGCAACACTTGTCTCGCGCGCCAATGCACCGGACGGAAACACGACGAGTTGCGCGATGACCGCAGCGACAAGCGCGGTCGCGATGCAGCGTATGAGCACCAAACCATCGCTTTCCTCGCGCATGCGATTGCCCAGCAAAACGCCAGCCCACCGCCAGATATCGGTGGCAATCCAACCGGCGATGACAATGAATGCAATCTGCCAAAAAACGCTGTCAAACGCCTGATAAGACATCATGTTTTTTTCGCATTTCGCTGTCTTTTCCAACGGTGAAACGCAAACGCGCCTAGCCCTGCAGTCACGCCGGTCAACAGGATCGACGCGTCGGGTACCATCAAGTGAAAGATCGGCCCGAGCAACAATCCCGCCACCATCGCAATTTGCCCCGCGCGCTCACGCGCCGACCCCCACAATGAACACAGGAAATAGATCGGCGTCAGGAAAAATAACGCGGCAAGAACCGCTTCCGGTAAGCTTGGCGCGAGCACATACACCAAGCCGACGAGGATGGTATTTGCAGCCGTAAGGCTTCCAGCGAAGCCGACGAACCACGTCGTTCGGTAGTCACGCGGCACGTCGCGCAAACGTTCCATTGCCACAACCCAAGCCGTGATCGCCACGAAATGCGACAGGAACAGGAGTGTCCGTGTCGGCGTTTTCGGCGCGCGCAATTCCGGCTGAAGCGAGGCCACCATGGGCATCAAACGTGCTGCCGATAGCGACACTGTGACAAACGTCGCAAACAATCCGAAGCCCGCCTGAATGGAGGCGACCAACAGGAATTTCGATGGCAGTGCCCAGACGAGAAGCGTCGTCAACATGGTTTGCCACGCCGGCAAACCGACTTCACGCGCAAAGCCTGCAAAGCCAACAAATGCGGTCATCAGCATAAGCGCGGGAAGAGACAACAACAGGCGTTGACCGGCGAAGAACCAATAACCGTGACCGCGACCGTCGAAATCGGGATCAGGTTCACTCGGGTGCGGTTCAGACGTGTTGTCGACTGGCTGCGTCATGCGCGGTGGCGCTAACACGGGCGGTTGAGCAATGCGAGTTTGACAAGCGCGCCCAAGAAAAAACCCGGCGGAAATTCGCCGGGTTTGATCAGAGTTGCTGAGTTGCGATTACTTACGCGGAACGCGCGGCACCGTTGTCCGGCTCGCTTTTTTGTCTCCGGCACCATCATTTCCGTCGTCATCCTTACCGCCGCCAGACGCTTCACCGTCGGACTTGGGCGGTGACTTTTTGGCCTTGGCCGCTGGCTTTGATGTGCTGGCCGTCTTCGCTTTCGCCTTGGCGGGTGCCTTACGGGTAGCTGGCTTCTTCGGCTTGACGGGCATCTCATCGGCAATTGCCTCAAGATCGAGCTTCTTTTCACCCAGATCATCGGTAACGACCGTCACCTTGACGGTGCCGCCGTGTTTCAATTTGCCAAACAGCACCTCATCGGCAAGTGGCTTTTTGATGTGCTCCTGAATGACGCGAGCAAGCGGACGCGCACCCATGCGTTCATCATAACCCTTGTCCGCCAGCCATGAGATTGCATCCTCATGCAGATCGAATGTCACGCCACGCTCAGTGAGCTGTGTTTCAAGTTGCATCACAAACTTTTGCACGACCTTGTGGATGACGGGAACCGGCAGCGGGCCAAACGGGATGATCGAATCGAGGCGATTGCGGAACTCCGGCGTGAACAGGCGATTGATCGCCTCCATGTCGTCGCCTTCGCGCTTCTGGCTGCCAAAGCCGATGGCGTTCTTCTGCGCGTCAGACGCACCCGCATTTGTTGTCATGATGAGCACAACATTGCGGAAGTCGATCTGCTTGCCGTTGTGATCGGTCAGCTTGCCGTGGTCCATCACCTGCAACAGGATGTTGTAGAGATCCGGGTGCGCCTTCTCGATTTCGTCAAGCAGCAGGACGCAGTGTGGGTGTTGGTCAACACCGTCCGTCAGCAAACCGCCTTGGTCAAAGCCCACATAGCCGGGCGGCGCACCGATCAGGCGTGAAACGGTATGGCGTTCCATGTACTCTGACATGTCGAACCGCAGCATCTCGACGCCCATGGAAGCGGCCAGTTGCTTGGCGACTTCCGTCTTGCCGACGCCGGTCGGCCCTGAGAATAGGTAGGAGCCAATCGGTTTGTCTGGTTCACGCAGGCCAGCGCGGGCGAGCTTGATCGAAGAGGCCAACGCCTCAATCGCAAGATCTTGCCCGTAGACAACACGCTTGAGCTCTTTTTCCAGATTGGCGAGCACAGCCTCGTCGTCCTTTGACACGCTCTTCGGCGGTATGCGCGCCATCGTCGCGATGGTTTCTTCGATGTCAGTCACGTTGATGACCTTCTTGCGCTTGGCCTCAGGCACCAGCATTTGGCGCGCGCCGGTCTCGTCGACGACGTCAATCGCCTTATCCGGCAGCTTGCGGTCATTGATATAGCGCGACGACAGTTCGACGGCTGACTTGATCGCATCGTCGGAGTATTTGACCTTGTGGAAGTCCTCAAAATAAGGCTTCAGGCCCTTCATGATTTCGAAGGCATCATCGAGCGAT
>JBCBHR010000248.1:0-3867 GCA_038525365.1 Pseudomonadota bacterium
CGGGAGATACACAGACGCTGCTGCTGACCACCTGAGAGGCCCGTGCCCGGCTCCTGCAAGCGGTCCTTGACCTCTTCCCAAAGGCCAGCACCGCGAAGACTTTGCTCGACGATCACGTCGAGGTCAGCCTTGTTTTTGGCCAGACCGTGAATGCGGGGGCCGTAGGACACGTTCTCAAAGATCGATTTCGGAAACGGGTTTGGCTTTTGAAACACCATGCCGACGCGAGCGCGCAGTTCCACGACATCGATGTCCGGGTCGTAGATGTCTTCGGAATCCAGCGTGATCTGACCTGTGACGCGGCAGATATCGATGGTGTCGTTCATTCGGTTGAGGCAGCGCAGATATGTTGACTTGCCGCAACCTGACGGGCCGATCAGCGCAGTGACCTGGCGCTCATAGAGATCGAGATCGACACCAAAGATCGCTTGCTTGTCACCGTAAAAGACATCGACGCCTTCGCCCTTCATCTTCACGACCGGCTCGTTGGGAGCCACGTTCGCTGCCGCGGCGGCGGCGACCTGATCTGTATCGGCTTTCATGGCACTTGGCTCCATTGATTTGCTCGTTACCAGCGGCGCTCAAAGCGGCGGCGCAAAATGATGGCGGTGATGTTCATCACCGCGAGGAAAAGTAGGAGGACGATGATCGCACCTGATGTGCGTTCAACGAAAGCACGCTCTGCTTCATTTGCCCACATAAAGATCTGCACAGGAAGCGCAGTCGCCGGGTCAAGCGGGGTTGTCGGATATTCAACCACAAAGGCGACCATGCCGATCAGCAGCAGCGGGGCCGTTTCGCCAAGTGCTTGGGCGAGGCCAAGGATCGTGCCGGTCAAGATGCCCGGCGCCGCCAGTGGCAGTACGTGATGGAAGACGGTCTGCATTTTCGACGCGCCAACGCCCAGCGCCGCCGAGCGGATGGACGGCGGGACGGCTTTCAAGGCAGCGCGCGTGGCGATGATGATTGTCGGCAGCGTCATCAATGTCAAAACGAGGCCGCCGACTAGAGATGCCGAACGCGGCAAGCCAGCAAAGTTGATGAAGACTGCCAGACCGAGAAGACCGTAAACGATGGAGGGAACCGCTGCTAGGTTGTTGATGTTGACCTCAATGAGATCGGTGAAACGGTTCTTTGGCGCAAACTCTTCAAGATAAATCGAGGCGGCCACGCCAATCGGCAGCGCCAGCACCAAAACGATCAGCATCATGTAAAGCGAGCCAACGATCGCCACACCCATGCCGGCAGTCTCAGGACGAGACGATGCGCCGAAGGTGAAAAGGCCCGTGTTGAAACTTTTGGTCAATGCCCCGTCTTCTGTGAGCTTGTTGATCATCTGCAACTGCAAATCAGAGACAGGGCGGCGAGATTCATCGAGTTCGAGATTGATCTGACCTTTGACCGTGGAATCCACGATACCGTGCCCCAGAAAGCGGACCGTCTCGGTTTGTCCAATCAGGCCCGGATCGGTTTTGAGGCGCTCGATAATCTGGATCGGCGCACCTTGCGATAGCAGAGACTGTGCGGCACGAACCTCGTCGCGCACTTCTGGGTCAGCGCCGGTCGCAGCCACCACAGAGTCGCTCAACACCGCACGCACCTGCCCGATCAAGGCAACGCGATTGTCCTGCCGTACATCTTCAAGATTAATCTGCTCGGCGTTGTACATCACCGGAATGGAAACAGTCGTCTGCTGGAATGCGGTGTAACCTTTGGAGATCACCGACCACAAAAGCAGGACGAGGAACAGCAGGCCAAGCGCAATTGCGATCAGACCGTAGGCGCGGAAACGGCGCTCGGCGGCATACCGGCCTTTCAGGCCGATATCGCGGCGCTTTGGCTTTGCGCCAGCGGATGTTCCGGCGGCAGGCGCGTCCGTGAAGGTTGCATCCGTCATTCGTACTGCTCCCGGTATTTGCGCACGATGTAAAGCGCGTACACGTTGAGGGCCAAGGTGATGAAGAAGAGCGTGATACCAAGCGCAAAGGCCACGAGCGTCTGCGGTGAGGTGAACTCAAGGTCGCCGGTCAGCTGGGAGACGATTTTCACCGTCACGGTTGTCATCGGCTCGAATGGGTTGATCGACAACCGCGCCGCCACACCGGCTGCGAGCACCACAATCATAGTCTCGCCGATGGCCCTTGAGGCCGTCAAAAGCAGCGCACCAACGACACCGGGCAGTGCGGCAGGCAAAATGACCTTGCGCATGGTTTCAGAACGCGTCGCACCAAGGCCAAGTGAGCCATCGCGCATGGCGCGCGGCACCTGGGTGATGATGTCGTCCGAAAGAGAAGACACGAACGGGATCAGCATGATGCCCATCACAACCCCGGCGGTGAGCACCGACGTTGCCGAGATAAACGACTCTACATTGCCGGTTGCGAGGCCCGATATCTGCGCGGACAAGTCGCGCAGGAACGGGCCGACAGTTACCAGTGCGAAGAAGCCATAAACGATGGTCGGAATACCGGCGAGAACCTCAAGCAATGGCTTGGCAATCGCGCGAAGACGTGGGCCAGCATATTCCGCCATGTAGATCGCTGCGAACAGGCCGATCGGTACGGCAACCGCCATGGCGACTGTCGCAATATAAAGCGTGCCAGCGAGCAGCGGGATGAGGCCAAACTGACCGGCGGCGTCCGGATCTTCGGCGTTTGCGAAGCGTGGATCCCACACGGTGCCGAAGAAGAAATCCTGTGGCGGTACGGACGCGAAGAAGCGGCCTGTCTCGGAGACCATCGACAGCACAATCCCGATAGTCGTCAGGATTGCGATGGTCGACGCCAAAATGAGCGCTCCAAAGATGACACGTTCAACCCGATTGCGAGCACGAAGACGCGCCTTGATCTGCATGTAGGCGTAGGCAAAGCCTGCAATAGCGAGGACGATCACCGCGATGAAGCGGTAGAGCGAACTGGCGTCGGTCTGGCTGTTGAGCACCTGCGCGGCACGGATCATGTAATCTTCACCATTGCCAGCGAGCGCCACACCTTTTTCGGCCAGAAGCGGACGAAGTTGAACAAAGCCTGCGGTTGCTTGGGTCAGCTCCCGCTCATCAAGAAGACGAAGCCCGTCGGCGATGCCTTCGACCATGTTGTAGGCGAGGTTTTGGTCCACCTCGGATTGCTGCGCCGCAATGGTCGCCGGAAAACTCGCACGCACGTTGTTTTCAATGACCATCGGCGATGCCGCCGACCAAATCGCCAGCAGCGCGAGCGCAGGCAACGAGGTCAAGATGAATACAAATGAGCCGTAATAGCCCGGCCGCGAGTGCAGTTTGCTAGTTTCACCGGCGACAACCGAGCGCGAACGCTGCATGCCGACGACATATCCGATGATGGCCAGTACCAGCACGATCAAAAAGAGCGTTGAAATGGACATGGCTCCGCCTCGCGAGCTTGAAAAGTGTTCGTTTAGTAAAAGGGCAAAAGTGAGGATCGCCCGCTTGTTTGGGCGACCCTCAAATACGCTATAGCGAACCTTAGAGGGTTGCGCCGTCCATAAAGCCTTTGCGTACGGCTTCACGCTCTCCTTCTGGTGCGGCAACGAGGCCGTACTCAGCAAGCGGAGAGTCCGGGCCAGACATGGCGTCGGATGTGAAGAACTCAACGTACTCTTTGAGGCCTGGGATCACGCCGAGGTGCGCTTTCTTGACGTAGAAGAAGAGCGGGCGGGAAACCGGATATTCGCCAGCGGCGATGGACTCAGTTGTTGGAACAATGCTGGACATTGTCGCAACTTTCAGCTTGTCGGTGTTGTTCTCGTAGAATGCGAGACCGAACACGCCCATGCCAGTCTTGTTGGCGTCGATGCGAGCGAGTGTTTCTGTGTAGTCACCGTCGATATCGACCGCTGCGCCGTCTTTGC
>JBCBHR010000249.1:0-3861 GCA_038525365.1 Pseudomonadota bacterium
CCGATCTCGGATCAATCGAAGCTTTGGGGCAAATTCCGCCATCTCAGCCACATCATGGTCGCTGTGACCTACCGCAAGGAGTGTGGCGTCGCGGGCGCGCAGGATGTCACGGGGCGTGGGTTCGTAGCCGTGAATTTCAGAGCCGGGCTTGGTGATTGACTCAACTGTTGCAGCGTCACCGGCCACGTTGCGCGCCATGTCGGCGATCACCGTAAATGTGGTCACGGCTTTCAGCTTCTCGGCAAATGCGGATGACGGCGCGCCGATCAGCGCGAGCGCTGCGGCGATGATGATGAAGAACGAGCGTGGCATCGATGGATTCCCGGTTTCCCGTGTATCGAGGCAAGGATGTATGTGCAGTGCACACCTTGTCAATGCACATGAGAATGATTTGCAAGAAGGCCGCACCCGTCTTGAAAGGCTGAGGTGAATGGGCAACAAGGCGCCCATGACGAAGGCGGACAAAATTGCAATTCTGGAAGATGCGCTGCGCGAGCGAGGCGTGCGGATCACGCGGCAACGCCAAGCGATTTTGACGGTCCTTGCCGATGCCGCCGACCATCCAGATGCAAACGAACTCCTTGTTCGCGCTTCTGCAATCGATCCTACGGTTTCGCTCTCGACGGTTTATCGGACGCTGACCGTGCTGGAGGAAAACGGTGTTGTGCAGCGGCTCAGTTTCGACGGCGTGCCAGCGAAGTTTGAAACCACCGACGCCCCGCACCACGATCACATCATTGATGTCGATACCGGCGACGTGATCGAGTTTCGCTCCGACAAGATTGAAAAACTGCAGGCCGAGATCGCCGCTGAGCTTGGCTATGAGATTATCCATCACAGGCTTGATCTTTACGCCCGGCGCAAGGCGCGCTGATTTTCGAAAACCAAAAGCGTTTGGATGGGCCGCGGTGCGAGCCGGTCTGGCAGGGGCACCACCGGACCGGCTCTAACTGTGCCAAATTGCCAACCCTTGGGGCAAGTCGGGAAGGCGCAGCACAGTGTTCGCGTGCTTCACAAATATCCGCACAGAATTTGGTCAGTCGTGTGGCAGACTGACGATAGTTTGCTGATGTGAAGACACTGCTTTTACGTCCGTGTGCGACGTTTGCGGATTTACGTCAACCTATCGATACGTCACTTCAACGTCGTTTTTCACAACAGATGAAACCACCTGAAGCCAGGTCGAAATCGCGTGGATCAACAAACCGCCGTTTGCCGCGTTTTATGTTGTGTTTTGGGCTTTCATGACCGCGCGGGAGCGGACATAAACACAGGACAAAACAATGGGAGGACACCATGGCAGACCGCTATTTTCCGGTGACGGAGCGCATCGCTTACGAGGGCCCGGAAAGCACCAATCCGCTGGCGTTTCGTCACTACAATCCTGACGAGATCGTCATGGGGAAACGTATGGAAGAGCACCTGCGTTTTGCGGTTTGCTACTGGCACAATTTCGTTTGGCCGGGGAATGATCCGTTCGGTGGCCAGACATTTGAGCGACCCTGGTTTCCGGCCGACACGATAGCGCTTGCCAAGCAAAAAGCGGATGTCGCGTTTGAGATGTTCACAGCGCTCGGCGTGCCGTTTTATTGCTTCCACGATGCCGATGTCCGCCCTGAAGGCGAGACGCACGCGCAGAACAAGGCGGCTCTTGAAGAGATCACAGACTACTTTGCTGAAAAGCAGGCCGCGACCGGTGTGAAGTTGCTTTGGGGCACGGCAAACCTCTTCTCTCATCGGCGCTATATGTCAGGTGCGGCCACAAATCCCGACCCGGACGTTTTTGCGTTTGCGGCTGCGACCGTGCGCAATTGCATTGATGCCACTCATAAGCTCGGCGGTGAAAACTACGTGCTGTGGGGCGGGCGCGAAGGATATGAGACGCTCCTGAACACGGACCTCAAGCGCGAAGATCAGCAGCTTGGCCGGTTCCTCAATATGGTCGTCGATTACAAGCACCGCATTGGCTTCGAGGGCGCAATTCTTATTGAGCCGAAACCGCAGGAGCCCACCAAGCATCAATATGATTATGACGTCGCGACCGTCTACGGCTTCTTGAAGCGACACGGGCTGGAGAACGAGGTCAAAGTCAATATCGAGCAGGGCCATGCCATTCTGGCTGGGCACTCATTTGAGCACGAATTGGCGCTGGCAAACGCGCTCGGAATATTTGGTTCTATCGATATGAACCGGAACGACTACCAGTCGGGTTGGGATACCGATCAGTTCCCCAACAACGTGCCCGAAATGGCGCTTGCATATTATGAAGTCCTGCGTGCCGGTGGTTTCAGCACCGGCGGCACGAACTTTGACTCCAAGCTTCGCCGCCAGTCGCTGGAGCCCGATGATCTGTTGATTGCGCATATCGGTGGTATGGATTGCTGCGCGCGTGGCCTCAAGGCAGCTGCTGCGATGATGGAAGATGGCGTGCTCGAAGGTATGCGAGAAGATCGCTATGCCGGATGGGACACGCCGGACAGCCAAGCACTTTTGAACAACGCGACATTGGAGCATTGTGAAGAATGCGTGTTGCGCGACAACATCACACCTCAGCCGCGGTCAGGCCGACAAGAGCTGCTGGAAAACATCGTCAACCGTTACGTCTGACGCACCAATATTCTGGCGAGGCGATCACCAGGGATTGCCGCGCCGGAAAAACGTCTGCATCCGATCGAAAACGTCAAAGCCCTGTTGAAGCAGGATGTGAATGACGTCGATGGGGACCCAGTTTTCACGGATTTTGCCTTCGTGGTGGAGATAGAAATCCATCACGCGCATGGTCACCTCTTTGCCGGTTGCGCCCATGCCGAAGATGCTGCCGCCGGTGTGTTCGGCGTAGACGCTCGGCCAGCCGGATGTCAGCGAGTATGGGCCGTCGCCAATGCGCACATAGTGGCCGCCGCCGAGATCATTGCGCCGTTGCTCGTCAAGCTGATCCCATTGGCTTCCGCCCTTTCGGTTTGGATAGGCGAGGCGGAAGGGTAGTTGGTGGTAATCGACGAAGCCCGACAGAGCGCGCGTGGTGCCGATGCCCGATGGGCCATACCACATCATTTTTTCGTGCCAGTGCTCCTTTTGCGGCATGGTCAAAAGGCCATCGCGACCAGCCAACTCGTGGTCATCGTAATCACCAAGCGTCTTGTGCATGGCCAGTGTTTGGGCAAGCGATGCGGCACCCATATCAACCGATGATGCATCAAGGCGAATGCCGTCACTGGTGATCGGGCCGCTCCACATGACTTCTGTGCCGAGACTTGGCGCGATCGGCCAGAAACCGGCCTGTCGCATCAGATCGAGAATATCCCAAAGGCAGTTCGCCTGCACAATGTAGCCGTCGCGCAGTTCAAAGATCTCGCCATAGCGGAGCCAAACGGGTCGTCCGGTCGCCGGTATGGTTAGCCAATCATTACGAAAAGTGCCGCAATAGTGGCCCATGCAAGCGATGTAGTCGCGCCCTTCAAAAGTGCCGCGCATGAAAATCTCGTCGCGACGCTCCAAATCGGGCATGGCGTGTAACAGCGGATCCCAGATGTTCTCGCAAACGCCATCGATGCCATTGAGGGTGTTCAGTGGATGGACCGTGCGCCATTCAACGTCAGCTGCGCACATGTCCGACATGTGGGATTTGAATTCTGCGCCGCGATAAAGCAGCAGCGCGTTGAGCGCCGCGAAGAAGGATTTGCGGTCCACAATTGACCTCTTTGATTGGAAATATGTGGCAAAACGACCGTTTGCATGCGTATTCAATTACGCTTGCATTCGTATTCAATAGTTGTCAACATCTCGTTCTGCGTCCACGATATCGCGAGGCTCCTCCAGCGATCAGCGCGGACTTGGAAGCTTTACGGGAGAAAAGCATAT
>JBCBHR010000250.1:0-3855 GCA_038525365.1 Pseudomonadota bacterium
GCTTGGTGGCTGCACATCGATGACGTTGCGCATGTATGCGGACTTCAAGAAGATCGAACTCGGCGCCGTCACTGTTGATGTTAGCCATGAGAAAGTGCACGCCAAGGACTGTGAAGAGTGTTCCGATGACACCAAGTCCGCTGGCGGCAAGATCGACCGGTTCGAGCGTGTGATCACCATTGAAGGCGGTGTGCCCGACGCATTGGCGGACAAGATCGTGGACATCGCCAACAAATGCCCCGTCCACAAAACGTTGGAGGGCAAGGCATCGGTGATCACCACGGTCACCTGACTGGCGAACCTTACGAAGATTTCATGTTGCGGCCATGTTTGAGCAAGGTTCGCCTCCCTAAATAGCATTCGAGCCGGACAAAACGGCACGTCAAACAAGACTGTCCCGAATTGTTTGCATGAGGAGTGCTATCACTATGCTGAAATCCAAACTGACAGGTTTGCTTGTCGCCGGAGCCGTGGTTGGCGCGGGCTTCACCGGCTACAGCGCCGCAACACTGTCCCCCGCAATTGCTGATCCCGTTCGCGTCGAAGGTCCCGTGGCCGCGCCAGGCTTTGCCGATGTGGTGGACGTGGTCACTCCGGCGGTTGTCTCGGTGCGCGTGCGTTCAACCGTAAGCCCTGTGCGTGACCGGCTCGACAACATGATGCCGCGTGGCTTTGAAGACCTGCCTGACGGACATCCGTTTCGCCGCTTTTTCCGTGAATTTGAGCGCGAATTCGGCTTTGGCGACCGCCGTGACCGTGGCCCGCGTGCCGAGCGTCCACGCCGCGCACGTCCCGTCTCTCAAGGCTCCGGCTTCTTCATCTCTGACGACGGCTTCCTCGTCACCAACAACCACGTCATTGAAAATGGTGAGGAGTTCACAGTCATCCTGAACGACGGCACCGAATATGATGCCGAACTTGTTGGCACTGACCCACGCACCGATCTTGCCGTTCTGAAAGTCGATGAAGGCAACGACTTCACCTATGTGGATTTCGCGCCCGACAATAAGACGCGCGTCGGCGACTGGGTCGTTGCAGTCGGCAACCCGTTCGGCCTCGGTGGCACCGTGACAGCAGGCATCGTCTCTGCGTTTGAGCGCGACATTGGCGCGGGCCCTTACGATCAGTTCATCCAGATCGATGCTGCCGTGAACCGCGGCAACTCCGGTGGCCCGACCTTTAACCTCAACGGCGAAGTCGTGGGCGTCAACACCGCGATCTTCTCGCCATCCGGCGGTAATGTGGGCATCGCGTTTGCGGTTCCGGCCAGTGTTGCCAGCGAAATCGTCAACGACCTGATTGATGACGGCAATGTGCAGCGCGGCTGGCTTGGTGTCTCCATTCAGCCGGTCACCGATGAAATCGCGGAATCGCTTGGCCTCGATCAGTCAAGTGGTGCGATTGTCTCGCAGCTGACCGACGGCACTCCGGCTGAGGAAGCTGGCATCCGCCCTGGCGACATCATCATCGGTGTCAACGAAACCGATGTCGAAGGTCCGCGTGAACTGTCGCGTGCGATTGCAGGCTTTGAGCCGGGCACGGGTGTCGAAATCACCATCATCCGCGATGGCGATGAGCAGGCTGTGGACGTGACCCTTGGCGAACTGCCCACCCGAGAAGAGTTGGCGCGCGCACCGGACGATGAAGCTCCCGAAGCGCCAAGCTCAACTTCCATGGACGATTTCGGTCTGACGGTTGTGCCCTCCGAAGACGGTGATGGTGTCCTCGTGACAGATGTTGAAGCCGACAGTGCGGCCGCCGAAGCGGGTTTGCGGGCAGGCGACATCATTCGCGAAATCAACAACCGCGCCGTCACATCAGCCGACGACATCACTCAGCAAATCGACGCTGTCAAAGAGCAAGGCCGCCGCGCTGCGTTGCTTCGGGTCGAAGGTGAAAACAACAGCCGCTTTGCTGCGTTGTCGCTCAGTGAAGACGAAGGCTGATGACGTCTTGAGATAAATCAGACACCTTTCCGCCAGGTCTTATTCCATGTCATCCCCTCCGGGTGGAAAGGCGGCGGCAACGGGATTTCCCCCTCGCGCCCGTTGCCGCCACATCTCATCTGACGTAACGCAAATCCCATGAAAGTCCTGATCATCGAAGATGATGCTGAGTCGGCCGCCTATCTGAAGAAGGCGCTCGGCGAGGCCGGCCACGGGGCCGATGTCGCGGGCGATGGCGAAGCCGGTCACGCCATGGCCGCCGAAGGTGCCTATGACGCGCTGATCGTTGACCGCATGCTCCCGAAGAAGGACGGCTTGTCCGTCGTTTCTGATCTGCGCGCCGCTGGCGATCCGACACCCGCATTGATCCTCTCTGCACTTGGCGAAGTCGATGATCGCGTTACAGGTCTGCGCGCGGGCGGCGATGACTACCTCACCAAACCCTATGCATTTTCCGAGTTGCTCGCGCGGTTGGAGGGCCTGCAGCGCCGTGGCGGCAATGGCGAGACCGCAACCACATTTCAGGTTGGCGACCTCATCCTCAATCGCCTGACGCGCGAAGTTGAGCGTGATGGCCAGAAAATCCTGCTGCAGCCGCGTGAGTTTCGCCTGCTTGAGTATTTGATGCGCAACGCCGAACGCGTGGTGACGCGCACAATGTTGCTGGAGCATGTCTGGGACTACCATTTCGATCCCCAAACGAATGTGATCGACGTCCATATTTCGCGTCTGCGCGGCAAAATCGAGCGGGGCTTCGACAAGCCGCTCCTTCATACCGTGCGGGGTTCCGGTTATGTCATGCGGCCCTGAGGGGGTGGCGTGATGAGGCTGCCGCGCATGTTCAAGACGACGGCGGCGCGTCTCTCGGCATTGTTCGTGGTGCTGTTTGGCGTCTGCGCGCTTTTGATCATCTTTTATATGTCAGCCGCGGCTGCGGGCTTCGTCATTCGCGAAACGCGCAGCGCCGTCGATGCCGAGATCGCGCAACTGGCTGCGGTCTACAATCGCGGTGGTCTGCGCACGCTTGTTCGCGATATCGAGCGCCGTTCCCGCCGCCCGGGTGCTTTTGTCTACATGGTCGCCGACGTCACGGGCACACCGCTGGCCGGAAACATCGGAGCAATTCAGCCCGGTGTCTTGGAGACGCAAGGTTGGACGCAAAGGCCCTTTCTATATGCGCGTGTCGGTGAGGGCGGTGTGATTGACTTCGACGCCGAAGGAACCCCGCGCGCCGTCGCCCAAGTGTTTGGCTTTCCAAATGGCATGCGCATTGTGGTGGGTCGTGATCTGGGTGATCCCGTCCGGTTTCGCATCGTTATCCAGCGGACTGTCGGTTTGGCGATGGGCATTATGGCATTCGGCAGTCTGCTCATCTGGTTGTTTGTCGGTCGTCGCGCACTGCGCCGCATCGACGCCGTGTCAGCGGCAAGCGATAGCATCATCGGCGGCGATCTGAGCAAGCGGCTGCCGGTCAGTGGATCCAATGACGAGTTTGACCGTTTGTCGGACTCGCTCAATCAGATGTTGGGTCGTATCGAGAAGCTGAATGACGGCCTGCGCGATGTCTCGGACTCTATTGCACACGATCTGAAAACGCCGCTCACCCGTCTTAGAAACCGTGCCGAGGATGCCATCCGCACCGGCCAGTCCGAGGCTGAATACCGCGAAGCACTGGACGACATGATCGGTGAGGCGGACACATTGATCCGCGTCTTCAACGCGATGCTTCTCATTTCGCGCGTCGAAGCGGGCTACACCAAATTCACACCGGAGCCAGTCGATCTTGCAGATATCGCGGGCGGCTTGTTTGAGCTCTACGAACCGGTCGTCGAAGATGCCGGAGCCACCATGGTGAACGCGGTCGATGGCCCGATCATCGTCCAAGGCAACCGCGAACTAATCGGCCAAG
>JBCBHR010000251.1:0-3846 GCA_038525365.1 Pseudomonadota bacterium
CACGAGCAGCACCGGTGGTGCAGGAGGCACCGGCGGCAATGGTGGCGCGCCGGGCACGGGCGGCGGGCGCGATGGCGGCGGCGGCGGTGGCGGCATCAATTCCGCTGGCCAAACGGCGATTCTGAACGTTTTCAACGGTCTCCAGCAGATCGCGACCGGCGGCGCGCAAGCTGATACCGATCTGGCCGACGGCCTACAGGTCAGCCCGGGCGGCACGAGTAATCAGATCCAGGACCCCGCAGGCGGTGACCAAAGCGCCAGCACGGGCGGCGCAGGCTTTGGCGGCGGCGGCGCAGGCTCGCACCGTGAGTCTGGCGGCGGTGGCGGTTACTCCGGCGGTGGCGGCGGTGGGTCCAGCGGATTTCCAGGCGGCGGCGGCTCTTTTCTGGACACGGGCTTTGCAGGGTTGGTCTCGGGCACTGGCGCGATTACCGCTGGCGCCGATGGCGGCGGCAATGCGTCGGACGGTTTTGTCACCATCGAGCGGCAGGACTTCACAGTCTCAAAGACGGCGGTTTCCGGCCCGTCGCCTGTGACAGGCCCGTCGCAGACGATCGGCTATCAGATCGCGGTGGCCAACACCGGCGATTTGGAAATCGATCAGGCGGCAATCTCCATCTCCGACACACTGCCCGATGGCAGCACCGCCACACCGATCTTCCAGTCTGGTGATGCGTCCAATCCGGGCACGCTCGATCCCGGCGAGACGTGGGTTTATACAGTGTCCTACACGACCCAACAGTCGGACATTGATGCGGTGGGTGATTTGACCAACGCGGCCACCGTGACCGCCCATGGCGAGGTGGAAACGGACACGGCAACGACCACCGTTGCGCGCAATCCATCGCTGCAGATCGTCAAGACCGCCAATTTCACGGGCACGCCCGGCCTCGGCGACACGGTGACCTACACCTTCGATGTCACCAATAATGGCAACCAGACCATCTCCAATGTCACGGTCACGGACCTGCGCACCGGCACCTCAATCGTCCACACGCTGCCCGCCAATGAGACGCTGCTGACCGACACCACACCCGCCTCCGATAGCACGGACACCACCGCCAACGACGGCGTCTGGGCCTCTCTTGCTCCTGGCGATGTGGTGCGGTTCACATCGAGCTATGTGATCACCCAAAGCGATCTGGACGCAAATTGAGTCGCGGATTGTATTGGCTGTCACGGGTGGGTGGGGACCCCTCAAAACACCCCAAACCCTACCGCGCCTTTTGCCCAAACAAGACCGCTTGCGCCTCCTTGTCATCGCGCAAATTTGTGCGGTCTCGCTCGTCCTTGCCGACGGCCAGTCCCTTTTCGACGGCGGGGCGGGCTTTCATGGTTTCGAACCAGCGTTTCAGGTTAGCAAAGTCGTCCAAATCCTGGCCCTGGCGCTCGTAAGGCACCACCCAGCCGATGCAGGCCATGTCGGCGATGGAATAGTCGCCCGCGAGGAATTCTCGGTCGGCGAGGCGCCTGTCCATGACGCCGTAGAGCCGGTTGACCTCATTGGTGTAGCGGTCGATGGCGTAGGGCACTTGCTCGGGCGCGTATTGGCGGAAGTGGTGCGCCTGGCCCGCCATCGGGCCGAGGCCCCCCATCTGCCACATCAGCCATTGCTCGACTTCAACACGCGCGCGCTCGTCGGTGGGGTAAAATTGTCCGAATTTCCGGCCCAGATATTGCAGGATTGCCGCGCTCTCAAACACCGAGATCGGCGCACCGTCCGGCCCTTCCGGATCAATGATGGCGGGCATCCGGTTGTTCGGCGCGATCTTCAAAAAGTCCGGCGCAAACTGATCACCCTTGCCGATGTTGATGTATTTCACGGTGTAGGGAACGCCCAGTTCTTCCAGCATTATTGAGATTTTCCAGCCGTTTGGCGTCGGCCAGTAGTAGAGTTCGATTGCCTTGGTTTGCGTCGCCATGAAGATGTCTCCGATCAATCCGCGCGGTTGTTGTCGAGGTAGGTGCGAAGGCTGCGAAGGAAAGGCAAGGCGGCCGCAGCGTCTTCCAGTGCGATCTCTTGTGCCAGTCGCTCAAGGTCCGGTCCAAGCAGTTGGACGGCCTGATCACGGAAGGCGTGGCCCGCTTTTGTCAGCTTGATGCGCTTGGAGCGCTTGTCGTCGGCGTTTGGCTCTGTGGTGATGAAACCGGCCTTTTCCAAACCCGCCAGCGTATGCGTCATCGTGGTTTTTGGAACCTGAAACGCGTTTGCGATTTCAAGCGGCGTCTTGCCGTCGCCAAGCCTTGCCAGATGGTTAACCACGGAAAAATGCGTCACCAACAGCCCATCCGGCAGCCGCGCCTCAAAGAGGGCGCGGCTCAATTGGGAAATGATCCCCACTTCATTGAACAGTTCAAAGAACACGCGCGGATCACCGCTTTTTGTTGGCGTGTCAGGCTTGTCCATCTCGCAGGCGTGTCTCCAAAGGCCAGCGCGGGGTGCGCGGCGTTTGGGTGCCATAGCCCAGAAGGCCCAGCATTTGAACAGTCTCGCCATCGGGCGCAAATCGCGCATGGATGGCTTCATGTAGCGGGCGGACCGCCTCGTATTCCTGCAAGGCTTGGCTGACGGGACGCGTCGCGAGCCCGTGGCTGGTGGCAGCCAAATTATAACGCAGCCAATCGCGCCCTGCGTTGAGTTGGTCAACGCGCGTGTTGGCAGGCGTTTTCAGCATTACCATCGCTGGAACGTTGAGCATCGTATCGCGGTCGGCCTCGGCAACAGCGACGACGTTCGGATCACTGACATTACGCGCGATCTCATGGTTGAACAGACCTGTCATATAGAGCGTTTCCATAAACGCCCCGCCGAGATCGATGCCGTCAGGACTGGCGTTGATTTCGCGCTTGCCAATCCTGAAAAGGTCGACGCTTTCCAGATATGCCGCCTCATCGCGCATCTCGACCATCCAGGCATCTGCGGCGATCTGGCGAAGCGCGTCGCGGTTCTCGCCTTCGGCATAGACATCCGCAAAGTCCGCCAGCTTTGCGAGCTTGCTTGCCTCAATCTGCCGGTCTTCAAACGCTTCCTTGTGCGACCGGCGCTCAAAGACATGTCCAAAGAGCGGATCAGGCGTTACGGCATCGGGCACAAACCGGCAAATCGCCACCGGACCGTCTTCGCCGTCGGGGAACAGCGTCTTTTCGACGCCAAAACCTTCCCGTGCAGCCGCCATCTCCATCAGTTCGATGAAGCAGCCCATACCGATCGTCAGCTGACGTCCGAAGGGATCTGTAACAGGCAGATCCCGCGCCTTGTCGCGCCAGATCGTGACGCCGTCGTCGCCGACAAGCTCCACCTCCCATGGTTGGCGATTGTGCGGGTTCGGCGCGAGAAGCGCATAGGACAGGGCGCGAAGGCGATGGTCGTCATACTGACCGGCCTGATCCCAAGGCGCGAGCGCTTTGGTAGGCGTGCGTGTGTTGACGAAGGTGGTAGCGCCAGCCGATGCGGCGAAGACTGTGCCGCCGCCGATGATTGCAAGGAATTTTCTGCGGGAGAGGGACATTTCTGGGAACTCCATTTGGTTCGATTTCGCACTATATATAGTACGAAGTCGAACTAATCAAGCCTGTTCATCATTCTGAACGCCAGCTGAACCCCGCTCTCAGCATCGGTTCAGCGCACCGCCCTTATGTTCGCAACCATCAAAGGGACGCTGTTAAAAAAAATGCTTGCACGACGCTTTACTCTCCTGTGCCTGGTGATGACCGGCTTTGCTTACGGCCTCATCAGCCTCATCCAGCAATCAACGCGACCGGCCTATTCCTGGCGGGTGGAGACATCGATCCCTTGTGTTTTTGAAGACAATCGCCGCTGCGCAGTGCCGCTGGCTGAAACCAAGA
>JBCBHR010000252.1:0-3835 GCA_038525365.1 Pseudomonadota bacterium
CGCTGCGCGCAGATCAGCCCGGCGCCATCTTCGGCCAGCATCGTCTCGGCGCGCGCGCGGCCCTCGGCAAGCGTGTCTTTAAGGAATGCCAACAGTTCCGCGCGTGCTGCATTAGACGCACCGTCGCCATGGCGGGCAGCGATGTCCGCCATCTGCCCCGCACAGGCTGCGCGATCAACAATGTCTTCAAGCTTCAGATCGGGCTTCGCCATCGACAGCGTCTCTCACGGTTTTTGGGGCGGCAACAGGGCTTTGAGCCGGTAAACCACCTCCAGCGCTTCGCGTGGTGTCAGTTCATCGGGCACGATTGCGCTGAGCTGTTCAACCAAGGCAGACGGCTCCGCATTGGCGGGCTGTGGTTTTGCCTTGGGAATGGCAGAAAACAGCGGCAAGTCGTCGATCAGTTGATCGGCCTTTTTGCCGCCCTCGTCCTGCTCCAACTGATGCAGCACATCACGCGCCCGGTCGATCACAGCGCCCGGCAATCCGGCAAGCTTCGCCACCTGAAGACCGTATGAGCGATCCGCTGCACCCGGTGCCACGGCATGCAAAAAGACGACATCACCATCATGCTCCCGCACCTGCATGGTGACGTTTCGCATGCGACCGAGCTTGGCGGTTAGTGCGGTCAACTCATGGAAGTGCGTTGCAAACAGCGTTCGACACCTATTGTGTTCATGCAGATATTCCACCGCCGCCCACGCGATTGCGAGGCCATCATAGGTGGCAGTGCCCCGCCCGATTTCATCGAGAATGACCAGTGAACGGTCGGTGGCCTGATTGAGGATGGCCGCCGTCTCAACCATCTCGACCATGAAGGTCGAACGTCCCTGCGCAAGATCATCAGACGCGCCAACGCGGCTAAACAGGCGATCCACCACGCCGATATGCGCGGACCCGGCGGGAACGAATGAACCGGTTTGTGCCATGATGGTGATGAGCGCATTTTGGCGCAAAAACGTGGACTTGCCGCCCATGTTTGGCCCGGTCAGCACCCATAGTGCACCGCCATCCCCAGCGTCGTCCGGCGGTGACAGCGTGCAATCATTGGCCACGAACGGATTGGCGGCTTGGCGCCGCAACGCCTGCTCCACCACGGGATGGCGGCCTGCGACCACATCAAAGCCAAGCGTTTCATCGACCCGAGGGCGGCAAAAACCCTCTTCGGCAGCCAGCGTGGAAAAGCCGGTCGCGATATCGATCACGGCCAAAGCGTGCGCAATGGCGCGCACCTCATCCCCCGCCACAACCACGGCGTCTCGCAGCTTGGCAAAGATGTCGAGTTCAATCGCCAGCGCTTTGCCAGCGGCATTGGCGATCCGGGTTTCCATGTCCGCCAGTTCGGTCGTCGTAAACCGCATTGCGTTGGCAAGCGTTTGGCGATGGATGAACTGCGCCTTTGCCTCATCCGTTGCCGTCAACGCCTCCGCATTGAGCGCGGTAACCTCGATGAAATAGCCAAGCACATTGTTGTGCTTGATCTTGAGCGACCGGACACCTGTCTCGTCGGCATAGCGGGTTTGCAAACCGGCGATCACCTGGCGCGATTGATCACGCAATGCACGCAATTCGTCGAGCTCGGTGTTGTGGCCTGCGCGCGCAAAACCGCCATCGCGCGCCAGAAGCGGAAGTTCATCGGCCAACGCTTCGCCAAGCATGGTGCGCAGCGCATGTGGCATATCAGCTTCAACGGTCGAGAGCGCCCGGGCAACTTCCCCGTCGGGCGTCGACCGGCTCAAACTGTCAGCAATTGTGATGGCTGTCTCCAGCCCACGGGCAATGGCCTGCAAGTCACGCGGGCCGCCACGATTGAGCGAAAGGCGCGACAGTGCGCGCGGCATGTCCGGCGCGGCCTTTAGCGCCGAGCGGGTCGCGCTTTCTGCACTTGCATTGGCCATGAACCACGCAACCGCATCGAGGCGTTCATTGATGGTCGCAACATCCGTTGACGGCGCGCGCAGGCGTTCAAGCAGCAACCGCGCACCACCGGGCGACACGGTTCGGTCAATCGCCTTTAGAAGGCTGCCCGCGCGCTTGCCGGACAGGGTCTGCTCCAATTCCAGATTGGCGCGAGTCGCCGCATCGATGAACAGCGTGCCGACATCCTGCTCGCGTTCCGGAATTTGCAGGCTTGGCCGCTCGTCGATCTGGGTTTTTTCGACATAAGCGACCGCGCCTGCTGCTGCTGCCAATTCAGCACGCGAAAAACTGCCAAACCCGTCCGGTGTCGCAACGCCGTAGAAGCGTGCGAGCTTTGCTTCGGCATTGCTTGAATCAAACAACGATGCGGCCAAAGGCTGAACGGTGGTGCCGAAAACATCCCACGCGCCACGCAGTTCAGGATCGTCGAACAGGCTTTGCGCGCATACGATCTCTTTGGGCGCGATGCGCAAGACATCGGACACAAGACGGTCGGGCGCGGTGGCAAACAGTCGAAACGCGCCGGTCGTGATGTCGACGGCAGCCAGCGCCATGGTGTCATCACCCTTGGCGCGTGCAACGGAGACAAGCCAGGATGTGTCAGTGGGATCGAGCAGCTTTTCTTCGGTGATGGTCGACGGTGTGACCAGCCGCGTCACATCACGGCGTACAACCGCCTTGGAGCCGCGTTTCTTTGCTTCGGCAGGATCTTCCAGCTGTTCGCAGACGGCGACGCGAAAACCCCGTGCGATCAGTTTTTGCAAATAATCGTCGGCGGCATGCACCGGCACGCCGCACATGGGAATGTCTTGCCCGCCATGCTTGCCGCGCTTTGTCAGGGTGATGCCGAGCGCGCGCGATGCCTCTTCGGCATCGTTGAAGAAAAGCTCGTAGAAGTCGCCCATTCGGTAGAACAGAAGCGAATCGGGATTGGCGGCTTTGATCTCCAGAAACTGGGCCATGGCGGGGGTTGCACCGGCCGTATCGGGCACACTCGCCGTGGATGTCGCGCCCGGCTGGCGGGTCGCCGCCGGTTGAAGCACCTGTTCGTCGGTTTGGCCTTGCGCGTCCATCGCTTTCGATGTCCCCTACGAAACGACCACGGTGTGCCGATTTACACCGCCATCGCACGGGCATTACAACGGCAGTGCCGGTGGAGGCAAACCACCTAGCGGCTTTGGGAGGGCCGTCCCCATGAATGAACACACAAAGCTGCGCAGCGAAGGCGAAAAAGCCGCCAAACGCGGGCCTGTCGTTGACGAGAAAGAAGCGCTTGATTTTCACGCTCGCGGGCGACCAGGAAAGTTGGAGGTGGTGCCGACAAAGCCGATGGCGACGCAACGCGATTTGTCGCTTGCCTATTCGCCGGGCGTGGCCGTGCCGGTCAAGAAGATCGCCGAAGACCCGTCATGCGCGTGGGACTACACTGCGCGCGGCAACATGGTCGCTGTGATCTCCAACGGGTCTGCAATCCTTGGCCTTGGCAATTTGGGAGCCCTTGCGTCAAAGCCGGTCATGGAGGGCAAGTCTGTTCTCTTCAAACGCTTTGCCGATGTGGATTCGATTGATCTGGAAGTCGATACCCAAGACATCGACGAGTTCATCAACTGCGTGAAGGTGCTTGGCCCATCCTTTGGTGGCATCAATCTGGAGGACATCAAGGCTCCCGATTGCTTCATCATCGAAGACAAGCTGCGTGAGGTTATGGACATTCCGGTGTTCCACGACGACCAGCACGGCACCGCGATCATCGCGGCGGCGGGTCTCGTCAATGCGCTGCACCTGACAGGGCGCGACATTCGCAACGTCAAAATCGTCTGCAACGGCGCGGGCGCGGCGGCGATTGCGTGTATCGAGCTCATCAAGTCGATGGGTGTCCGGCATGAGAATGTGATGCTCTGCGACACCAAGGGCG
>JBCBHR010000253.1:0-1783 GCA_038525365.1 Pseudomonadota bacterium
TCGGTTCGTTCGGCGCAAAGACGCAGGCCGTGCCGCCATCAATGCGCGTCAATCCGGCGGGCAAAGCGAGTGTTTCGGAGAAAAGTCGTCCGACCACAGGGATCGCCGTCAGGTCGTAATACCAGTTGATGCCGCCGGGCCAAGGATGGCTGACCGGTGACAGGAACACTGTCCCCGCTGTCTTTTCGGGGTGATTGAGTGCGAAACTGACCGCAATTGCCCCGCCAAATGAGTGGCCAACGATGATGGCCTTATCGATGCCGAGTTCGTCCAAAAGCCTGGCAATGGTATCAGCCTGTCCGTCAGGGAGTCGGTTGCTGAGGGGTCCCGCGCTGGAATAGCCGTGGCCGGGCCGGTCGAGAAACAGCATCCGCGCGCGGCCTTCGAGCAGGCTTTCATAGATCATTTTCTGGTCGTTCAGATTGCCGCTCGCGCCATGCAAAAACACAATGGGCGGCATGTCGCCAGTTGCCCCGTTTGCAGGCGCAACATCGACAAAATGCATACGTGTGTCGTTGACCGTGATGTATTGGCCGATGGGCGGATGGCGGCGCTCGATCATCCATACGCTTACGCGGGTTATACCGGCGAGCACGAAAAGAAGGGCCGCTAGAAACAGCAGCAAGGCGTAGAATATGTTCATAGCGGAAGCGGAAATAGCCTAAACGGGTTCGTCGGCAAGTTCGTCTGACAGGCGAATGATGGCGTCCTGTGCGCCGGGTAGCGCGGGATAAACCTCGACAGCGCGCATCCATGCGTTGAGTGCCGCGCGTTTGTTGCCGGTGCGCTCGAGGATCGCTGCCATGCCCGAAAGCGCGCCGAAATGGCGCGGCTCCAATTCGAGCACCTTTTGAATGTCCGTCATCGACTTTGCGAAGTTGGACATCTGGTAGTGCACTGTCGCGCGGCGGTTCCAAGCCTCGGCGAATTCGGGATCACGCAGGATGACCTGATCCAGATAGTCGAGCGAAATGTTGTAGTCGTTGCGTTGTGCCGCTTCGCTCGCCCAAGACATCCACAAATCGACCGTCGCGCTGCCGGATCTGTACCACTCCGCCCAGATGCCGTCGGCGATCGGCTTAGCCAAGCGGGCATCGCGTGTGCGTTTCAGCTCCGCGAAAAGCGTGTTGAGCCGGTCGTCAGGCTCCGCCTTTTCCTGCGCCTGTGGCGTGGGCACGTCGTCCACCTGCGGGACGATGGCGCCTTCATCGGGAAGGATCGGCTCGGCCTGCGGCGCATCGGGATCAATCAATTGGGCCGAGGCATGCAAAGGCGCGAAGGCGAGGATGGCAACGAGTGCTGTGAACAACAAAAACCTCATGAACGAGAGCATAGGGCTCTGGTAAATGCGGTCAAAGTCAAATTGATGTGTGCGTCAATCTTCGCAGCCGTTAAACGGCTCGCAGCTTAGCCTTGGCGGGCTTTGAAGCGCGGGTTCTGTTTGTTGATCACGTAGACACGGCCCTTGCGGCGCACCACGCGGTTGTTGCGGTCCCGTGATTTCAACGATTTCAGCGAGTTTTTGATTTTCATTGTTCTAACCCTGCCTTCTTCGGCGGCAAAATAAAAACGCCCTCGCGGGCGCCACATTTCATTGGCCGTCGCTTAAGGGTTAAGCGGGGTGGATGTCAACCGCCAGCGGCCGTCAAGCATCGGCATTACCCGCTGATTTTCGTCAGAAACGTGACGTGCCCCATCTTGCGGCCGGGCCTGCGTTCGCTTTTTCCATAATCATGGACAACGGCGTACGGCCGTTCTGCGAGTGCCTCGATTTGCGCAATCT
>JBCBHR010000253.1:1793-3790 GCA_038525365.1 Pseudomonadota bacterium
GCGCAATCTCGTCGCCCAAAAGGTTGTGCATCTCCGCGTTGCTGTGCCGGATAGGCGCAACCAGCGGCCAGCCGGTGATGGCGCGGATGTGCATCTCAAATTGGTTGATCGTGCATGCAGCTTCCGTCCAGTGGCCGGAATTGTGAACACGGGGCGCAAATTCATTGGCGATCAGCCCACCATCCGGCATCACAAAGAACTCGAGTCCCAGCGTCCCGACATAGTCCAATGCGGTGAGCAATGACTGTGCATGAGACTTGGCCATTACACGCGTCTTTTCCTCGATGTCGGCCGGGACTGTCGAGATGCGCAAAATGCCATTGCGGTGGACATTTTCGGCCGGATCGAAGCAGACGCATGTGCCATCGCGCCCGCGCGTGGCGATCACCGAGATCTCCCTTTGGAAAGGAACAAAGGCTTCGAGGATGGCGGGCGCATCGGCAATCAACTCTAGCGCGTCCTGTGGACTTGGGTCGTCGGCGTTCCCCCGAAACACCACCTGGCCCTTGCCGTCATACCCAAAACGGCGCGTTTTCAGGATGCCCTTGCCGCCAAAGGCCTCAAGAGCGTTTGCGAGATCAGCAGCAGTGGTGATGTCCTGATGGTCTGCTGTCCTCAGGCCCGCCGATTGCAGGAACTGCTTTTCCGCAAGTCGATCCTGCGCAACGCCAAGCGCGCGCGTTGCAGGAAAAATGTCCACATTCGATGATACCGCGTTGACGGCATCCACATCGACGTTCTCAAACTCGTAGGTCACCACATCGCAGATCGCGAGGGAGCCCATCGCCTCGGCGTCATCATAGTCGGCCGTGATCAAGAGGTTGCAGACCTGTGATGCGGGACAAATGGGATCGGAGTCGAGCACCACGGTGGTGTGGCCGAGGCGAGCGGCTGCCATGGCCAGCATGCGTGCCAATTGCCCGCCGCCGATAATGCCGATTTGGCGCGCGTGTGCGCGTTCGGCGGCGGTATGTGTGTCAGCCATCATCGTCATCGGCTGGTGTCTCAGCGATTTTCGCACTGTTGGTGGTGCGCCATGTTTCGAGCCGCGCGGCAAGGCTTGCATCGAAAAGTGCGAGGATTGCCGCGGCCATCAGGCCGGCATTTGTTGCGCCTGCGGTACCAATCGCCAATGTGCCGACGGGTATTCCGGCGGGCATTTGTACAATTGAGAGCAGCGAATCCTGACCGCTAAGCGCGCGGCTTAGAACCGGCACGCCGAGCACAGGCAGTTGCGTCAACGAAGCAATCATCCCCGGCAAATGCGCCGCGCCACCGGCACCGGCGATGATCACATGAAAGCCCTCATCGCGCGCGCCTTTTGCGAATGAATACATCCGATCCGGCGTACGATGGGCTGAGACGATGCGCGCATCATAGGCGACGTCGAGTGTGTCGAGGATGTCAGCGGCATGCTTCATGGTGGGCCAGTCGGACTGGCTGCCCATGACGATGGCGACACGCGGGAGCATTTTCTGATCGCTCATGCGATAACGTCCGGAATGAGCTGGTCTTCGATCTTTTGAAGCTGATCTTTGATGGCCAGTTTCTTCTTCTTCATCCGCTGAATTTGAAGCGGATTACAGCCGGTCTGGTTCATGGCTTCAATTGCTGCATCAAAGTCTGCATGATCTTGCTTGAGGCGCGCGTGAAGCAGCCGCACTTCAGCCTGGTCCTGATCGGACATTGGCGATTTCCATATGCTCTGGGTGGACAAATGAATGTGTGGAGCGCGCCTTTATCACACTTAATTCATCATGGAAATCCGACTACCGCGCATTCGACATTTGGTAACCTCGGTGGCAGCATCATCGTGTTTGGTGGGTAAGTGAAACGGAAAGGAACAAGCATGTCGATAGAAGGCCATTTGGACGCCCTTAAGCGGAAACACAGCGCTTTGGAAAGTCGCCTATCTGATCTGATGACAGGCCCTGCACCGGACGCAAGCGCGCTGGCGGTGCTCAAAAAAGAGAAACTCAAGCTCAAAGAAGAAATTG
>JBCBHR010000254.1:0-3784 GCA_038525365.1 Pseudomonadota bacterium
GCTGGAAGAGATGGTGGAAATTTCCAAATCCACTGGCGACATTCGTGCCAATGAACTGGTGCCGCAATCGGTAATCTTCCGCCATGATGCTTTCTGGACCAGCCATTTCGGCGGCACTTACATCTTCCTCGACAAGAAGACGACGACGGTCATCTGCGATCCGAAAGCGCCGGGCTTTCGCAAGTCTCGGCCTTGGCAGGTGAGCTATCTCGATAAGAGCGATCACCGTCGGGTCTATCGCTTCTTGGCGAAGTCCCAGCGCATTGATTTGCCGCGTGCGTCCTGGATGGAGGATACGGGTTTTCTTGAGCATCGTGCGGAGATGGCGCTGCGTGGCTTGGTGCATGAGCTTGAGCCGGAAAAGGATCTGCAAAACATTGATGCGGTTTGGCTGCAAACCTGGATGCACGCCAACGCCTCGGCGATCAACAAGGACGGCGTCTACCCGTTCTTGATGCGGATGAAACGCGAGCTCGACAAGCGCGGGCGGATCGATATCGACGAGGTGGATCACGATTTTCGCTTCCAGATCATCCGGGCTCGTCCCAAGCACGACGATGCCTGGCTGACCAATCGCTTGATCAGCGAATATGTCACGCGTGATTTCGTTACACGCTACGTCTTCAACAAGCAGACGTTCTACACCGACTATGAAACCTATGATGAAACCTACCGTCACCATGTTGTGGAGACGCTGAAACAGACTTACCTACGCGATAAGGCGGGTCTGCGGCGACGGTTGTTCGGCCTGTCATGACGACATGACACCCTTGGAGATCTAATCCGATGCTTGATCCCGTGATCGCGTTCGTAACTCGCATGTTTGAATATCTCGGCCGCGGCATTGGGATGGTCATCGCTGGTATTTTGTGGCCGTTCATCGCATTTCGCGCGTGGCTGCGCGGGCGCGGTTGGTTTGTGAAGATCCCTGTGTTCGTTGTCCTGCTCGCCCTTGTGGTTGGCTACGGTTACATGGTCTTCATCACCCAATTCTGGTCACCGCCGGAGACTGCAGTCGCGCAAGCCTATGTGGGCAAAGACTATTCCACATCCGCCGGTGGAGATGTTGGCGAAGGTGTGTGCCAACCGTCGGCGATGGTCACGGCCGTCAACGATATCATTGATATGAACGTCAATGATGCGCCTTGGGTGTCATCCAATCCGCTGCACAAGGCGGGGTTCTTTTTTGTGGCCGATTGGCGCGACACGCCCTTTTTCGACAATCGGGCCGCATTTCAGCTGGGCATGAACACGGCGGTGCGCCGGACGTCGGTCGAACTCGTTGACCGGCTTGGACGCGTGCGCGGCTCATCGTCGATCAATCAAAACCTTCAAGATGCGCGCGAAGCTGCCAATTACCGCGAGACCGCTTGGTTTGTGACGGCAACGCCGCCCTTCTTCCAACCGTCCACACAGCAGCGGCTCCGCGATGCGCAGGCCAGCCTTCGTGCATTCAACGGAGAACTGGCGCGGTGTCAGGCTGACTTTGACAGCCGCGCAGACAACCTTTTGCAGTTTCTTGACCGTGTAACGTCGGACACGGGCAGCACATCGCAGATCCTGCAAAACCAGATCACACAGGGCGGGCTCACCGGGTTTGACCGCCGCGCCGATGATCGCTTTTGGTTCACCTATGGCCAGTTGTTCGGCTACTACATGGTGCTGACAGCTGCGCGCAGTGACTTCCAAAATGTGATCAATCAACGAAATCTCGACGATCTCTGGCGGCGGCTGGATGACAATTTTCAGGATGCGTTAGCCCTGGATCCGTTTTTCGTCGCCAACGCGAACGCATCAAGCTTGATCAAGTCGCACCTTGAATCGATCGGCTTTGCGCTGCTGCGTATGCGCACGAACCTAACCGAAATACGCGACGTTCTTGATCGATAAGAGCGTTTAGAGCCCGCGTTCATTTGAGCGGGCTGATAGGTCATCGAGCGCTTGGCCGAAGCCTTCCGACGGCCACGCCAGGTTGAACGTGGTGAGCGTACGAGTTGTGAATTTGAACGTCAGTGCTTCGCCATTGCGCAACGCGTCTGCAAGCGCAAGCGCCTCGTCGTTGGCGATGGGGCATTCGCCGCCGAGACGAGGGCAATTGGACGTTGAGAACGTGTAGCCCGGTTCCGCATCGGCACCAACGACGGTCCATGGTGCGCGGAAAACTGTGAATGGTTCATATTCAAAGACAAAGCGCAGGCCCTCTTCAGCGGTGTCGGTGACGAACACGAACAGCGCACCGAACGGGTCGCGGGAATATACGTCGACATAGCGCAGATAGCAGCGCTTGGCGGCCTCATCATCGGATCGGTGTTCGCAGGCGACCGTCCACTCGCCATAGGTGGCGTAGTATTCCGAGACCCACTTCCAGTCGTCGGCTGTGTTTTTGGCGGCTGCGGGAGCGGAGGCAATGATGGCCAACGCTATGGCGGAGGAGGCTATGATCGCGTGTTTCATGCGCGATACTTCGCGAGCAATCGGCGTGTCGGTCAACGCACGATACATCACGGAAAATCCCATGGTTGTGACTGCAACTTTGCACCTGTTTCAAAGCGACACTTAATGCACGAAAAAGTTGAAAATTGGCTCCGACACATCTTTACAGATCAATGATTGTATCATATCCGTACATACAACCTATACGAGATCACAGAAACGGGTTCCCCTGCTTACCCCGTTCTGTGTGCCTGCTAAGGCGGGCTCGAGGAGCCAGGTCAATCCGCCCGACCTGGCTCCTTTTTTTCATCGTCGGAATGATTGCGCCAGCGCGCTGATCCGCCTACGATGCTCTCATGACCATTCAACGCGCACAAAATTGGTGGTGGCACTGCGACAGGCGGTGATGGCTTCAATTTGACGTGCTCAACAACAACCGCCCCTGAGTTTCCGCCGGGCGGTTTTTTTGTGCCAAGACGCAAGCCGCGCGCGCCAACGGAAGCAGCGGGGTTCTGCAAGGATCGGACCTTATGAAAGAAGACGCGGCAACTTACGAAACACGGGGTGGAGTGCGCGTCACCCGGACCCGGCGCATGGCGGATTTCACGACCGCCATTGGCGACGCGATGAGCGCCTTGGACGACCGCAGGGGGGCAGTGCTGTCATCCAACTACGAATATCCCGGTCGCTACACCCGCTGGGACACGGCCATCACCGACCCACCCCTGATGATCTCGGCGCGCAAACGCGTGATGAAAATCACCCCGCTCAATGCGCGTGGCAAACCACTTGCCGCGATGATCCAAACTGCACTCACCGATCATCCGCATATCGACGCGATCGATCCTGCCGGTGACGGGCTCGTCGTCCGCATTTCTGAGCAGACGGAGATCGTTGCCGAAGAAGAACGCTCAAAGGCAGCGAGCGTGTTTTCCATCTTGCGCACAATCGTTCAGCATTTCGGCTCACCGGATGATGAAGACCTCGCGCTTTTTGGGGCGTTTGGCTACGATATCGCATTCCAGTTCGATCCAATCGATGAAAAGCTTGATCGTCCCGAAGACCAGCGCGATTTGGTGCTGTTTTTTCCTGATGAGGTTTTGGTGGTGGACAACCACGCCGCCGAAGCGTGGGTCGATGTCTACGAGTTTGACGATGGCGACAACGCCACTTCTGGCATTGCCCGCGCTGAGACGCACGACCCTTTTGTGCCAACCGACGAGACACCGCCGCGTGGTGATCACGTGCCCGGCGAGTATGCCAAGCTGGTCGAAAAAGCGAAGGCATCCTTTGCGCGCGGTGACCTGTTTGAGGTTGTCCCGGGGCAGAAGTTTTACGAACGCGTCGCCAG
>JBCBHR010000255.1:0-3763 GCA_038525365.1 Pseudomonadota bacterium
GCCTGCCGCAAACAAAAGCTGCAGCGCGCAAGCTGCAAAATACCTGACTGCCGAGCGATTGTATCCGTCGGTCATGTCATCCCCTCGTCACGTGTGCCGCTGCTATTTGGCGTGCTCCGGCCTTAACCTGAACATACAAAATAAGCGGAGCAGCCTCCACAGCTGCACCGCTTACATCAAATCAGGGCAAAATAGCGGCGTTGATCAACGACCGCCGCGGCCACCCAGCAGGCCTTCGCGCTGCGCGCGTTTGCGGGCAAGCTTGCGCGTGCGGCGAACGGCTTCGGCTTTTTCACGGGCGCGCTTTTCGGACGGCTTTTCGTAGTGGCCACGCAGCTTCATTTCGCGAAACACGCCTTCGCGCTGCATTTTCTTTTTCAGGACGCGAAGCGCCTGATCCACATTGTTGTCACGAACTAATACCTGCACGTTGATCCCGTTCCTTTGGCATAAACTGTTTGATTTCAGTGCCTTGGTCAATTTTTGATGAGCGCAAAAATCAGCGCGCAAAAGCCATGGCCAAGCGATTGATGGCCATATGGCAGAATCGCAGTGCAAAGTCCAGTGGGTCGCCAAACGCGCTGCGGCGTTTCGTGCGCCGTGCAGCGTCGCAAAACAACTGGAAAACCACCCGTCTGCATGCTCTTTTCTCAATCAGGTGCTGAAAACGATGAGGCTGGTGTCATGCGGCGCTATTCCGGCTTTGCAATTGCCCGTGAAGCGATGCGCAATCATATCGGTTGGGAGAAGCAATGGTCTGATCCCGAGCCGAAATCTGACTACGATGTCGTGATTGTCGGCGCGGGCGGCCATGGGCTTGCCACCGCCTATTATCTCGCCAAGGAGCATGGCATTACGAATGTCGCAGTTCTTGAGAAAGGCTGGCTCGGTGGGGGCAATACCGGCCGCAACACTACGATCATCCGTTCGAACTATCTCTATGACGAGAGCGCCGGGCTCTACAATCATGCGGTCAATCTGTGGGAGGATTTGAGCCAGGACCTGAATTACAACGTCATGTATTCGCCGCGTGGCGTGATGATGCTTGCGCACAATGTGCACGATGTTCAGGTCTTTAAGCGCCACATCCATGCCAACAGGCTCAATGGCGTGGACAATGAATGGCTGACGCCTGAGGCGGCAAAAGACTATTGCCCGCCGCTCAATACCTCAAAAACGGCGCGGTATCCCGTTATAGGCGCAGCGCTTCAACGACGCGGGGGCACAGCGCGCCATGATGCGGTGGCTTGGGGCTATGCGCGGGCGGCGTCAGCGCGCGGTGTGCATGTCATCCAGAATTGCGAAGTGACCGGTGTGCGCCGTGCAGGCAATGGCAATGTCACAGGTGTCGAGACAAGCCGAGGGTTTATTGGGGCAAAGAAGGTCGGCGTGGTCGCCGCCGGGCACACGTCTGTGCTCATGGAGATGGCTGATGTGCGCATGCCTCTTGAAAGCTATCCGCTGCAGGCGCTCGTGTCGGAGCCGGTGAAACCTTGCTTTCCGTGCGTCGTAATGTCTAACACTGTACACGCTTACATCTCGCAATCCGACAAGGGTGAGTTGGTGATTGGCGCAGGCACAGACCAATACACGTCCTATTCCCAGACCGGTGGCCTTCCGATCATCCAACATACGCTCGACGCAATCTGCGAGATGTTCCCCATGTTTACACGCATGAAGATGCTGCGCTCATGGGGCGGTATTGTAGATGTCACGCCCGACCGCTCGCCGATCATTGCCAAGACGCCGGTGCCGGGTCTCTATGTCAATTGCGGCTGGGGCACGGGCGGCTTTAAGGCGACGCCAGGTTCCGGCCATGTCTTTGCGCACACGATTGCCAACGATAATCCACACCCGATCAATGAAGACTTCACGCTGGAGCGGTTTGAGACGGGTCGCCTGATTGATGAGGCCGCGGCCGCTGCGGTGGCGCACTGAGCCATGGCACACGACGTCATAAACCTTGCCGAAAAGCTCACCCAGTTCTCAGACCACTGGTCGCCGAAGATCGTCGGCTCGTTCAATGGGCATGATTTGATGGTCGTGAAGGCGCAGGGCGCGTTCAACTGGCATTCGCATCCCGATACTGACGACTTTTTCATGGTGTTGGACGGCGAGATCACCATCAAGATGCGCGATGGGGATGTGAGGCTAGGCAAAGGCGAAGTGTTTGTCGTGCCCCAAGGAGTGGAGCATTGCCCGGTTGCTGAAAACGAGGTGCACCTTCTGCTCATAGAACCGACGGGTACACCCAACACGGGTGATGCTGACACGGCAGCGCAAAAGGTGCGGCTATGACGGGCATTTTTCCCCGGCAAGCATTCGTGAAAGGCGTTATCGGTGCGCTCGTCGCCGTGACGCCTGCTATGGCTAGCGACGCGCGCCCGTTTGATCGTGCTGATACCATATCGGCAGGCGAGTTGGTCGATGCGATATGGCCGTTCACAGATCGCGACGGCGTGGTCTTTTGCTATAAGGCGTTCCCGTTCACCTACATCCAGTTTCACCGGGATTGGGATGACGATCGCGGATACCTTTTGGACCGCGACGGCGTTGCTCAAGCGTTGGAACGCACGTTCAACCAAAGCTATCTGCGCGATGACATCACCACCGAGCAATTGCAGGACAGTATTCGTGCGCTGCACGAATTGGCCCGAGAAAAATGCGGCCCGCCCTATGCGCGTACTGCGACCGATGACGAGTAGAGACTATGCTGCTGATCCGCTGCCCCTATTGTGAAGCTGACTTGCCGGAGCTGGAGTTCCGCCATGCCGGTGAAGCCCATATCGAGCGTCCATCGGACATCGCCGATATGACCGACGATGCGTTCTCGAAGTTCTTCTTCTATCGCGACAATCCGAAGGGCCTGGCATTTGAGCGCTGGCGCCATGTCCATGGTTGCGGCCGGTTTTTCAATGCGGTGCGTGACACTGTAAGCGATAAGTTCGTGATAACTTACAAGTCAGGGGAGGCGAAGCCGGAGCTAGCGGTCGCGGCCAATGATGACGAGGTGGTGGGATGACCCAACCCAACCGCGTTGCTTCTGCCGGTCGGCTTACGCTTGCCAACGAAGTCCAATTTACCTTCGACGGTCAGAGCTATTCTGGCCTTGCGGGCGACACGCTGGCATCGGCGTTGATCGCAAATGATGTCCATCTTGTTGGGCGTTCGTTCAAGTATCACCGGCCTCGCGGTATTGTAAGCGCCGGGCCGGAAGAGCCAAATGCGCTGGTGGGCATTACGCGTGACAAGGCGCGCCATGTGCCCAACGTGCGCGCGACCGTGCAGGAAGTTTATGACGGGCTCTGCGCGACATCTCAAAACCGTTGGCCATCGCTTACGCTCGACGTTGGTGAGGTCAATGATGTGGCTTCGCCATTCTTTTCTGCTGGCTTTTACTACAAAACATTCATGTGGCCGCGCAAAGCGTGGGACAAGCTGTATGAGCCGATCATTCGTCATGCGGCGGGCCTTGGCGTCGCTCCAGACGAACCCGACCCCGATCATTATGCGTCCCGTTATGCGCACTGCGATGTGCTGGTTTGCGGGGGTGGCGCTGCGGGTATCAGCGCCGCGCTTGCCGCCGCCCATCAAGGCGCGCGGGTGATCATCGCCGATGAGCAACCGGTTTTCGGCGGTTCGCTGCAGTTTGAGAGTGGCGCGCGCATTGATGGTCGTGATGGCTATGACTGGGCACAGCGTTCCATTGACGACCTGCGCGCGATGGACCACGTCCGCGTTCTGCCGCGCACCACTGTGTTCG
>JBCBHR010000256.1:0-3757 GCA_038525365.1 Pseudomonadota bacterium
GGGTCTCGCCCCCCCACTCCTCGGAAACGAGCTCGTACTCCGTGAGCTGTTGCTTCACGGTGTCCGGGTTGACTCCGGGCTTGTCCATCTTGTTGACGGCGACGATGGGGCGGAGGCCGACTTTGAGCGCTTTGCCGACCACGAATTTCGTCTGTGGCATGGGGCCTTCGGCTGCATCAACCAACAAAACCGCGCCATCGACCATGTTGAGGATGCGCTCCACCTCGCCACCAAAATCGGCGTGGCCGGGGGTGTCGACGATGTTGATGCGCGTGCCTTCCCACTCGACCGACGTGGCCTTGGCGAGAATGGTGATGCCGCGTTCTTTTTCGATGTCGCCGGAATCCATCGCGCGCTCGGTTACCTGCTGGTTGTCGCGGTAGACGCCGGATTGTTTCAGGAGTTCATCGACAAGGGTCGTCTTGCCATGGTCAACGTGCGCGATGATCGCGATATTGCGTAGGGGCATTGCTTTTATCCGGGAGGACTGGGAGGGCGCGCGGTGCGCCACGTTTCATGTTGCAGCGCACATAACCCAGTTTTGCGACAAACGGAATGCCCTGATTTTTTATCCTTGGGTTACGCCAGTCCGCGTTTTTCAAGCATCGCGTCCGGTGTTGGCAATTTGCCGCGAAACGCGGTGTAGGCGTCTTCGGGCTCCATTGTGCCACCGGAGGCATAGATGTGGGTACGTAGCTTTTGGGCAAGGTCGGCGTTGAATGGGTCACCGGTTTCTTCAAATGCACTGAACGCATCTGCGTCGAGGACCTCCGACCACATGTAAGAATAGTAGCCCGCCGCATAGCCATCGCCTGCAAAGATATGCAGGAAGTGCGGTGAGCGGTGGCGCATGACCATGGCGTCCGGCATTTCCAGCTTTGCCAGTGTTTCCGCTTCGAACGCGATTGGCGTTTCAGGCGCATCGGCGCGTCCGTGATAGGCCATATCGACGAGGGCCGACGATGTGTATTCCACGGTGTCGAAGCCCGCGTTGAAGGTTTGTGCCGCCTTGATCTTGTCCAGCAGGTCCTTTGGCATCGGCTCGCCGGTCTCGTGGTGAACGGCAAAGCGGTCCAGAACTTCGGGCACCATCAGCCAGTGTTCATAGAGTTGCGACGGCAATTCCACGAAGTCCCGGCTGACCGACGTGCCGGAAACGCTTGGATAGGTGACGTCCGACAGCATGCCGTGCAGCGCGTGGCCAAATTCGTGAAACAGCGTGCGGGCGTCATCAAAGGAGATCAGCGCCGGTTCGCCATCGGCGGGTTTGGCGAAGTTCATCGTGTTTGTGATGATCGGCGTTTCGCCTTTCAGCCGCGACTGGTTGCGGATGCCGCTCATCCATGCGCCGGAGCGTTTTGAGGGACGGGCGAAATAATCGGCGATGAACACCGCCTGATGGCCGCCATTGGGGTTTTTGACGTCCCAGGCACGCGCGTCGCGGTGGAGCCAGTCGATCTTTGCAATCGGCTCGAATGTCAGGCCGAACAGGCGGTTGGCGACCCAGAAGGCGGCCTCGATCATGTTTTCAAGCTTCAGGTAAGGCTTGGTGTCTTCGTCGGAATAGGCATAGCGCTCCTGGCGAATGCGCTCGGCGTAGTGACGCCAGTCGGACGGTTTGAGGGTCGCGTTGATGCCGTCATCTCCCATGAGCGCGGCGATGTCTGCGGCTTCATCATTGGCGCGGGCGCGGGCACGGCCCCAAACCGTTTCCAGGAGGCCCATGACCGCGTCCGGTGTTTTGGCCATCGTGCCGTCGAGTTTCAGGTCGGCGAATGTTTCAAAGCCCAAAAGGGCCGCTTTTTGCGCGCGCAGTTTCAGCGTGTCGGCAATGATCCCTGTGTTGTCGGCTTCGTTGCCGTTTTCGCCCCGCGACGTCCACGCTTCAAACGCTTTTTCCCGAAGGTCACGGCGGGTCGATGATGTGATGAACGGCACGAGGACGGACCGCGACGTGGTCACCGCATATTTGCCGTCATGCCCGCGTTCCTTGGCGATACCCGCCATGGTGGATTTCAGATCAGCAGGCACACCGTCCAGATCGGTGTCGTCAAGCAGCAGCAGCCAGTCGGCTTCATCCTTGAGCACGTTCTGGCCAAATTGGGTGCCGAGTGACGCGAGTTGTTCATTGGCGGCGATGAGTTTTGTTTGTGCGTCGCCCTCCAGTGCCGCGCCGCTTTTGATGAAGCGGCGGTGTGTATTCTTCAGAACTTGGCGCTGTTCTGAGGTCAGGTCGAGCGTCTCTCGCGCCTGCCAGAGTGCATCTATGCGTTCAAAGAGTGCGCGGTTCTTGGCAATCTCGCCATAGTGGCGCGCAAATTGCGGGGCAAACTCGCGCTCAAGCGCTTGGATGGTGTCGTTGGTGTGATTGCCAGCCTTGGTGTAAAGCAGGCCCGCGGCCTTGCTGAGCATCGCGCCTGCGCGTTCCAGAGCATCAATGGTGTTTTCAAATGTCGCTGGTTGAGCATTGGACGCGATCTCTTCAATCTCTTCGAGATGGTGCGCAAAGCCCGCACGGATGGCGTCGGCGAAGTCGGTGTCGGCGATTTTGGAGTATTCAGGAAGCCCGAACGGCCCTTCCCATGTGAGGATGGCCGGGTTGATGCCGTCTGCGGATGGTTGGGTCATGGCTGAGAGGTTCCTTCTTGGATACCCAGCCATTTAGGTTTGAGGTGCCTGCCTGCCAAGCGTCACGATGTCTGTTCGGCGCGCAGTTGGCCGATGCGGTCATTGATGGTCTCGCGAACGGCCTCCCACAAAATGGAGAAGGACTGGAAGCCCTCGTCGGTGACTTCGTCGGTGTCCAAAGCGACAACGACGGTCTGTAGCACATCGTTCAACTCGATTTTCAGCCCTGCCAATTCCTCGATGTCGTCTTCCAGGAGCACGCGCTTTTGAATGTCGAGGACGTGGTAGTTGTAGATATCGGCGCGGTTTTTCTGGCCAGCGTTGAGGCGCGAACGCAGCGCAAACAGGCTGGAGATCAGAAGCGTCGCGACGGTTACCATCAATGCCAGCGGTTCGGCGTTTTCCTGAATGAAGCTTGGTTCATCGCGCAGATAAAATGCCTCGGCTCCATCGTGCAGCGGCACTGACAGGCCGCGGCTTTCATCGGGCTGTTGAATGGCGGACGCCAATGAAAAGCGGATCGTCAGGTCCAACCGGTGCTCAAACAGGATGCGTGTCAATTCGCGGATCGCATCGTCGGAGATGTCGCTGCGCGAAACCAGTATGCGCTCAACCGCTGAGGTTGGAATGTCATTGCTCGGCACCGGTGTTGCGCCCGTGTAAGCGCCGGTTGGGATGGTGGCGGCCTCCAGGAACGGGCGCTTGATTGAGATTGCGAGTGCTTGGCGTACCGGCACGATGCGCAGGCGCATGCCCTTCAACTGAGCATCCTCAAAAAGGCGGATCAGCTGCGCATCGCGCAGCGAGCGGATCGTGAACAGGGCATCCACGTTTGAATTTAAGAGCTTTGCCGCGCCCTCGTCGAAGGGCTCTGCCTCCCAATCCATCCCGCCAATGGGCAGGTCATAGTGGTCGCCGAGCACCCAAAACGAGCGAAACGCATCGGTTCCAAATTCGGGTATCGAGACACTCACACGCTGCAGATCATTGACAGAGAACACGCCTGAATCCATCAGCGTGATCAGCTGCATCATGTCCGGATAAAGGTCTGCGATAACGCGCACATCGGAGACAACGGGCGTGTCGGCGCGAATGACAGCAGTATCGATCTGGCTCCGGTTCAGGAGCG
>JBCBHR010000257.1:0-3719 GCA_038525365.1 Pseudomonadota bacterium
CGATACCGGCCCCGGTCTGCCCGCTAAGGCGCAAGAGCATCTGTTCACGCCGTTTCAGGGCGGCGTCAGCAAGGGCGGCACGGGGCTTGGCCTCGCGATATCAAAATCCCTGGCCGAACTGCACGGCGGAACACTCAAAATCCGCTCAGCCGTAGACCGAGGCACCATCGTCGCCGTCCGCATCCCCGTCAAAGGCGCATGCGAAGCCCAACAAAAGGCCGCCGCGTAAGCGATCTCACGCGGCGGCTTTGGTGGTCTTTTTGCCTCGGGCGCTTAGAGGTTGCCGCCTCGGCGCATTGCAGCGAAGCGGCGGTTGGGGAGTTCGTCTTCGGTGACGAAGCCGCTATCGTCGCGGTCAGCGAGTGAGAACATCTTGGCTTGGCGGTTGTTGAGTTCTTCCAGCGAGACGGCGTCATCGCCGTCGATGTCGAAGACCCGGATGATCATTTCAGCTGCACGGCCGCCGCGACCGCGGCCACGGTTTCCGATGGCTTCTTCCGCCTCGGCGACGGTGACGAGGTTGTCATTGTCAGCGTCTGCTGCGGCGAAGCGCTCCAGCATGCGTGCTTGGAATTCAGCGAACGTCACCTGACCATTTTTGTCGGCGTCGAGGTTTTCAAAGCGCATTTCCGTTCCTGCGCCGCGTCCGCCCTTGCGGTCATGGGCGGAAGCGTCGGTTGCAGCGATACCGGCCACGACGAGCGCCATTGTGATGGCCATGGCGACAAGAAGCAGATTCTTGTTTGTGGTGTTTGATACAGTCATTTTGTTTCCTTTGCATCGTTGGTGCCATCCCCGATGCGGGTGAAACGGCCTCACGCGCTTTCCCGGCGCGTCATTCCGTTGGATCACCGACCAGTTCACGAAACGATTTCGCGACCTCACGCCGATGGCTGTCCAAACGGTCCTGCACGAGCGTCAGTGATGGCTCACCAAGCGCATGACAGACAATATCCACCAAGCCCGATGGCATTTCAGACGGATCATAACCGCCGGACGTGCACAGCCGGGACAGATGGAGCGCAGTTGAAAAGTCCTGATGCGCGGCAAGCAAAGCCGATCTCACACCGGGCCTCAAAACCCCGTCCTCCAGCACCATCAAGATATCTCTGGCCGAGGCGCCATCCAACTTAAGGTTTGGTAATGTCGTCAGAAAAAGCGATTGCGCGATGAAGTCAATGTCCACAAGACCGCCATCCATGTTCTTGAAATCAAAGCTGCCGCGCGCCGGTTTTTCCTTCAAAAGGCGCTTTCGCATCGACGTGACGTCGGCACGGACGTTGTCGGCATCGCGGGGCAATGCGAGGATGTCATCCATGTTCGTGCGTGCCCGTGCACACAAAGCCTCGTCGCCCGCAATGACGCGGGCGCGGGTCAATGCCTGGTGCTCCCATGTCCAAGCATCATTGCGCTGATAGCGGTCAAAGCTGCGCATCGACGTCGCAATCGGGCCCTTATTGCCAGATGGGCGAAGCCGGAGATCAACCTCGTAAAGCACACCTTCGGCAGTCGGCGCGGAAAGTGCGGCAATGAGGCGTTGGGTCAGGCGGGCATAGTAGGTCGGAGCAGCGAGCGGCCTTGCGCCGTCGCTTTCGATCAAATCGTCAGGATCATCATAGACGACGATGATATCAACGTCGCTGCCAGCCGTCATTTCCCGGGAGCCAAGCCGCCCGAACGCGATGACGCAAAACGCCCCGCCGGGGATACGGCCATGCTTGGCCTCGATCTCACTGGCGGCGGACTGCGCGGCGACGGCAATGGTCTTTTCAGCGATGAGCGTCAGAGCCTTGCCGGTTTCCAGTGCGTTGTCGCTGCCCATCAAGAGCCGTGTGCCGACACGAAAACGTTGTTCGGCAGCAAAGATGCGCAACCGATCGAGCACCGCTTCATGGCCGTCCGCGTCATGAAGAAATGCGTCCAGCGCGGCTTCGATTTCGACCTCCGGTGCCGTCTGGTCGAAGAAAGCAGGCTCAAGCAGCCCGGCGAAAACCGACGGCCGGTTGGCGATGATGTCAGACAGGCGAGGCGCGCTGATCAGGATCCGCGCCAGCAGAGTGAGGAGTTGGGTGTTGGCATGCAGCATCGAAAAAAGCTGCACGCCCGCCGGAAGCCCACGCACAAACGCATCGAACCGCAAAAGCGCGTCATCGGGCGCTTTGGCGGCGGCAAACGCTTCCAGAAGCGCAGGCGTCAGTTCAGTTAGTCGTTCACGCGCCTTTTGCGACTGCACCGCCGCGTAACGACCAAAGTGCCAACCGCTGACAACGCCCCACATGTCTTTGGGACGCCCATATCCGAGCCTTGCGAGTGTCTCGACCGTATCGGGGTCTGGCGATTGGCCGGTGAACACAAGGCTTCCGTCAAATGCGGACAAGGTCTCGCCTTCGCTGAAGAGGTCGCCAAAGTGATGCTCCACGGTGCGAAGAGTGCGCTCCAGATCATCGCGGAACGCGTCGACTTCGGCATAGCCAAGAAGGCCTGCTACCGCGGCTTGTTGGTCGGGATCGGCGGGCAGGATGTGTGTTTGTTCATCCGCGATCATTTGGATTGCGTGTTCCACGCGGCGCAAATGGACGTAAGCGGCATCGAGTTCATCGCGCGCGGTTTGTGTGATCCAGCCCTCATTGCGCAACACGCCAAGCATGGTTCGGGTGGCCAACTCACGCAAATGCGGCGCTCGGCCACCTGCGATCAATTGTTGGGTCTGCACAAAGAACTCGATCTCGCGAATGCCGCCGCGTCCCAGCTTGATGTTGTGGCCGTCGATGGCGATCTTGCCGTGGCCCTTGTGTGCATGGATCTGACGCTTGATCGACTGCACATCGGCAATCGCGGCATAGTCCATGTATTTGCGCCACACGAACGGGCGCAATTGCTCGAGGAACCGTTCGCCTGCTGCCCTGTCGCCCGCGACGGCACGCGCCTTGATCATGGCAGCGCGCTCCCAATTCTGGCCGCGAGACTCATAATAGGTCAGCGCCATATCGACGGATATCGCCATGGGCATCGCACTTGGATCGGGACGCAGTCGAATGTCAGTGCGAAACACATAGCCGTCGCCGGTGCGCTCCTGCATGACATGCACAAGACGACGGACTATCTTTGAGAATGTCTGAACCGCATCGAGCGGGTCTTTGTGGGAGACACCCGGCGCGTCGGGCTCGAAGAAGACGACAATGTCGATGTCGGAGGAATAATTGAGCTCACGACCACCAAGCTTGCCCATGCCAAGAACAACGAGGCCGCTGTCAGCTTCCGGATCATAGGGAGTGGCCAGCGTGATGGTGCCGCGATCATGGGCGGCGCGCAGGAGGAAGCGGAGCGCGGCGCGCAACGTGTTCTCGGCCAGTGTTGAGAGGGCCGATGTCGTATCGTTCAGCGCGAACACGCCGGCAAGATCGGCAAGCGCGATGATGAGATGCGCCTGTGTTTTTATCTGACGCACAGCGGCCATCAGTCCGGCTTCGCTCATGCCAGCTTGCGGCAGTTCACAACAATCGCCTAGCAGCGTGTCGATGACATTGGCGAACGGCTTGTCGTAGAGTTGCTCGACGGTCTCGGGGTGACGGATGATCAATGTCTGCAGGTAAGGCGCGTTCGCCGCGACTGCGCTGAGCCAACAGGCTTCTGGCGTTCGGCGGCTCAGCGCATCGTCGAGCCTTGGCGCAATGTCCGCTTTTGCGGCTATGGCCTCGGTAAGCGTCTCCAGCGCACGG
>JBCBHR010000258.1:0-3713 GCA_038525365.1 Pseudomonadota bacterium
CGAAGAAGGGCGATTTCTATGTCGCGACCATCCGCAAGCCCGGTCGGGCAGCAGAAGACATCGTCGCAGACGTGATGCCCGGCATTATCAAGGGTTTCCCTTGGCCCAAAAGCATGCGCTGGGGTGCCGCTTCGGCAGAGCCCGGATCATTGCGCTGGGTGCGTCCGCTGCAGTCGATCCTGTGCACGTTTGGCCCGGAAACCGAAGAACCGGTGGTGGTTGATTTTGCCGTCGACGCCATCCGGTCGAGCAATGTCACACGGGGACACCGCTTCCATGCGGGTGATGAATTTGCCGTGCGCCGTTTTGATGACTACGCCGAGCAATTGGCCAAGCGCCACGTTATCCTCGACGCCGAACGCCGCAAGGACATGATCGCCACCGACGCACGCAATCTGGCATTCGCCAATGGCGTGGAGATGGTGGAAGACGACGGGCTTTTGGAAGAAGTTGCGGGACTGGTGGAATGGCCGGTCGTGCTGATGGGCGCATTTGAAGAGGACTATCTTCAAATTCCAGACGAGGTGGTGCGGCTGACGATCAAAACGAACCAAAAGTGTTTCGTCTGTCGTGGCTCAGACGGCAAGCTGACAAACACGTTCATACTGGTCGCCAACGTTGAAGCCACCGATGGCGGCGCAGAGATCGCGCGCGGCAACGGCAAGGTCGTGCGCGCAAGGCTGTCGGACGCACTGCATTTTTGGAATACGGACCAGGCAGACTTGCCCGACCTTGAGGGCCTGAAAGCCTCGGCTGATAAGTTCGAACTCGATCTGCAAAAACCGCTCGATCAGCGTATGGCAAAGCTCGATGCGCTCGGCGTGACTTTCCACGCGAAGTTGGGGACACAGGGCGAGCGGGTGACGCGCATTGCAGCGCTGGCGGAGGAATTGGCAAATGTCGTAGGCGCGGACAAAGCACGCGCCAAACGCGCCGCGCACCTCGCCAAGGCTGATCTGACCACGGAGATCGTCGGTGAGTTCCCCGAAGTGCAGGGCGCGATGGGGCGCACATACGCCGAGATGCAGGGCGAAGTTGCGTCTGTCGCGATTGCCATCGAAGACCATTACAAGCCGCAAGGCCCGTCTGACGATGTGCCGACCGACCCGGTGGCCATTGCAGTGGCGCTTGCCGACAAGCTCGATACGCTGACCGGTTTTTGGTCGATTAACGAAAAGCCCACCGGTTCGAAGGACCCCTACGCGCTTCGAAGGGCTGCCTTGGGTGTGATCCGGATTGTGCTGGAAAATGCGCTGCGCTTGCCGCTCTCAGCGCATGCGGTGAACGCCGACCTCCTCTCCTTCTTCCACGACCGGCTGAAGGTCTATCTGCGAGACAAGGGTGCACGGCATGATCTGATCGACGCGATTGTCGACCCCGACGATGACGACTTGCTGCTGCTGGTGCGAAAGGTGGAGGCGTTGCAAAAACTGGTTGAGTCGGAGACAGGTGCTAACCTTTTGGCGGGCACAAACCGTGCGCTGAGCATTCTGGCGGCGGAAGAGAAAAAAGACGGCGAGGGCGCATTTGCGAAGGCTGTCGACACCGCACTCTTCGCTGAAACAGCCGAGAACCAGTTGCACAGCACAATCACCAAAGTGCGCAACGCCGTGGATCAGGCCATCACCGCAGAGGACTATGAAGCGGCGTTTGGGGCGCTCGCGGAACTGCGTCCGGCGGTCGATGCGTTCTTTGAGGGCGTGATGGTCAATGCCGACGATCCGGCGGTGCGCATAAACCGACTGGCACTGTTGGACGCGCTGCGCGCCACAACCCTTACGCTGGCCGACTTCTCAAAAATCGAAGGCTGATCAGAAAACGAAAAAGCCGCGTCGGGACGCGGCTTTTCGGAACGGATCGTAGCTTGCGTGTTAGCGAAGGACGGCTTCGTCAAGCACGCCTTCGTCGACGGCCTGTTCCAGCACTTCTTCGGTCACGACTTCAATCACGCGCTCTTCCGCGGTTGTCGGTCGGGCGGCGTCGAGGATGCGTTCCTCAAGTGACGGCTCATTGTCAGCATCGGCGGACTGTTCGTCCGCGCTGCCATCACCGGCATCGGTGGAAGCTTCTTGTTCGCTGCTCTCGCCACCTTCAGCGTCAGCGGTTTCGCCCTCTTGGCCGTCAACCGGCGCGAGTGCAGGATCGGCGGACCCCGGCGCTGCGGGAGCGCTGATGACGGTTGGCTCAACAGTTTCGCCACCTTCGATTTCGACGAAAAGCACCGACGGATAGGCCTCATCCTTGTAGATGACATAGTCGGCGGAAGCGGTGGATGCGCCAAATGCCAGCGCAAGTGTGGTGAGAACAGCGGTTTTCTTCATGGGACAGCCCGTTGGTTTGGTGACCAATTCATGAAAACCATAGACTCAAAGCATTGCGCTTCGGTGTGTGGACAGGGTTAACGGGCGGTGAATTGCGGCTATCGTGTCATTCCTTTCAGGTCGTCCCCATTGGAAAGCATTCCGTGCCGGTTTATGCCACGCACAACCATGGCCGAGATCACGAAAATCACCGACGAAGCCCTGACCCGGGCAGCCGACTTACTGCGCGCGGGCGGCATTGTGGCCTTCCCGACGGAGACCGTTTATGGCCTCGGAGCGGACGCCACGAACGGCGCTGGTGTCGCGCGCGTTTTCGACGCCAAAGGACGTCCGTCGTTCAATCCGTTGATCGCGCATGTGGCCGATATGCCAATGGCGGAGCGATATGGCGTGTTTGACGAAACGGCACGCCACTTGGCATCGCTCTTTTGGCCGGGACCGCTGACGCTGGTGGTGCCGCACCGGGCCGATAGCGCGATCCATCCGCTTGTCACAGCCGGCAATGAGACGGTCGCGCTACGCGTACCGACGGGGCCTGTGCAAGCGCTCGCCAGGCTCATCGACAAGCCAATCGCAGCGCCAAGCGCCAATCGCTCCGGCCATATCAGCGCTACAACAGCACAGGATGTGGCCGATGACCTGGGTGAAGCCGTGCCATTGATCTTGGATGGTGGGCCAACAGCGATTGGTTTGGAATCCACGATCATCGGTGTGGAGAAAGGAACACTGCGCCTTCTCCGGCCCGGCGGTTTGGCCGTGGAGCAGATCGCTGCGAAGAGCGGAATGCCGGTTGCGACGTTGCGACCTGCCGAAGCCCATGATGACGCCAATCCAGCCGCTGCGCCCGGCATGCTGACATCGCACTATGCGCCCTCAATGCCGGTACGCCTTCATGCAAACCGCGTTGCGACGGATGAGGCGTATTTGACGTTTCATGGAAAGATGGCTTCGGGCGCCGAAGAATGCCGGTTGGTGATTGACCTTTCACCGAAAGGCAATCTGGTCGAAGCGGCAGCAGGTCTCTTTTCCGCAATGCGGCGGATCGATGAGTCAGGTGCGTCGGCGATGGCGGTCGCGCCCATCCCTCAGACAGGATTGGGCCTTGCCATCAATGACCGGCTAAAACGCGCCGCTGCACCGCGCAACACGATGGATGCCAGACATGGATGACGCACTGATTTCCCGCTTCGCCGCGGTCGTCGGACACAAGTACGCACTGCGCGATGCGGACGCGAAGGCACCACATTTACGCGAGTGGCGCGGACGTTGGACAGGAACGACGCCAGTCGTGCTTAAGCCGGCCACCGTCGATGAGGTTTCGGCGATCATGAAAATTGCCTCGCAAACCAAAACCGCCATCGTGCCGCAAGGTGGCAATACCGGCCTCGTGGG
>JBCBHR010000259.1:0-3707 GCA_038525365.1 Pseudomonadota bacterium
CTGTCGCCAACGAACTCAGCTTTCCGGATATCGCCAAGGTGCTTGCGGAAAAGTATCCCGACCGGAAAATCGCCACCCGTGTCGCACCCAAATGGCTGCTGGCGATCTTGAAGTTTTTTGACCCGACAATCCGCTCCATTTATCCAATTCTTGGGCTGCGACGCGCCGCCGACACGGCAGTCTCCCGCGAGACACTTGGCATAGACTTCATCCCCGTGAAGGACGCAGTGCTCGCTGCAGCGGAAAGTGTTTTGAAATTCAAGACCGTTTGAGGTTAGCCTCATGGCCATCATGGCAGTTGAACGAACGCGCGTTGGCTATTCCGGAACACCGCTTTGGAAAAAGCTCGGCCTCAAACCCGGCATCATCGCCATAAGCCTGAATGCGCCGGACGACTACGTCGAATGGCTCGGCGACGAAGATGACGCCGACGCACCGCTCCCGGCAACGGTGATCAAGGGCGGAGAAGACTTTATCCACCTGTTCACGACCGAGCGCAGCGAACTGGCCGAAACCGCGCAAGCCGCCTTTGACCGCATGGCCCGCAACGGCATGCTTTGGGTGTCATGGCCGAAGAAAGCATCCAAGGTGCCAGCCGATGTTACCGAGGACGTCATCCGTGAAGTGTGCCTACCTATGGGCTTGGTGGACGTGAAAGTGTGCGCAGTAAGCGAGGTGTGGTCCGGCTTGAAACTCATGGTGCGTAAGGAACTGCGGTAGGGTTTTTGGTCGTCTCACCAACCTAAACCAAACCCCGCATCCGCGTCCCCTCCGGATCAAACGGCGCCTCAACTGCGATCTTGGCCGGCCGCCGCACACCTAGCACTTCAATTTCAAACATCCCCTCATCGGCGTGCTCGGCAAGTCGCGCGGGCACATAAGCCTGCGCCATAGACTGCTTCACATAGTGCGCAAAGCCACCCGAGGTAACCCATCCGACGACCCGCCAATCGCCATCTTGGATGGACGCCATGCCAGGCGGATCGAGCTCGGTGCCATCAGCCATGAAGCGCTTCGGCCCGGGCGCATGGGGTTTTTCCACCGTGCCATAATCGGTGCCATTCAACTTGGCCCAAACAGGCTCGTCCTGCATCACGTCAGCAGTATCCGCCTCAATGACAAATGAAACGCGCTTGAGACGCGGACCGTCGGCTGCTTCCTTTGCAGCCTGTTCACGTCCGATAAAATCGTTTTTCTTCAGCTTCACGAAACGGCCCATGTCACCTTCAAACGGCCCATAGACCGGACGCAGCTCATGGCCCCATGTCGGGAAGTTCTTCTCCAGCCGCATGGACAATAGCGCGCGCATGCCAAAATCGCGAATGCCAAACTCCGCGCCTGCGTCTTTCACATCGCGATAGAGTTTGCGCAGGTATGAAGGCTGGCACCAAAGCTCAAATCCAAGATCACCCGTAAACGTAATGCGCGAAACGATGCATGGTGAACCTGCGACATCCATTTCACGGATATCCATGAAACGGAACGCTTCGTTCGACACATCGTCATGAACCAGCTTTTCAAGTACCTTCCGGCTGTTCGGCCCGGCAATGGACAGCCCCATCAGGTTCATGCCGAAACGATGCACCGCCACCGAACCATCGTCCGGCAGATGCTGTTCAAACCAGCGCATATGATAGACCTGCGCCGCCGAAGACCCCCAAACCATGAACTGGTTCTCGCCAAGCTTGGCGATCGTGAAGTCGCCGATCAACTTACCCAAATCGTTCAACATGGGGCTCAGCACGATACGGCCCTGCTTCGGCATGGTGTTGGTCATCATGTGTGACAGCCAGGCCTCAGCCCCCTCACCTGTCACCTCATATTTGGCGAAGTTGGAGATTTCAGTGATGCCGATATTCTCGCGCACATTGCGGACTTCCTCGGCGATGTGATCAAAGTCATTGGAGCGGTGGAACGAAACAACGTCGTGCGCCGCATCTTTCGACGGCGCGTACCACAGCGGTGTCTCCAGCCCCCATGAGTCACCCATTACCGCGTTGTTCTCATGAACCTGAATGTCATAGAGCGGCGTCGTCTGGTGCGGGCGCGCGGCGGGCAGCTCTTCGTTTGGATAACGGATGCGGAAGCGACGCGAATAGTTCTCCCGCACTTTGGCGTTGGTGTATTGCAGCGTTGCCCACTCGCCAAAACGCGCCACATCCATGCCCCAAGCATCGGTGCCGGGATCGCCGGTCGTCATCCAGTTTGCGAGGGTCAGCCCCACGCCGCCACCTTGGCTGAAGCCCGCCATCACAGCGCACGCCGACCAGAAATTTGTCAGGCCCCGCACGGGCCCAACCAGCGGATTGCCATCCGGCGCGAAGGTGAACGGCCCATTAATGATCTGCTTGATGCCCGCGTTCTCCAAAGGGGGAAAATGCTGGAAGCCGATCTCAAGCGAGGGCGCGAGCCGGTCAATGTCAGGCTGCAAAAGCTCATGGCCAAAGTCCCAGGGCGTCTGCGTTGGCGACCACGGTTTGCAGGCCTGCTCATAGGTGCCCAGCAGCATGCCTTGCCGTTCCTGGCGCGTATAAATTTCACCGCGAAAATCGACGGCATGGATCAGTTCGCGACCAAATTCCTCGTTGAACGCGATCACCTCAGGCATATCGTCGGTGAGCAGATACATGTGTTCCATGGCAAGGAGCGGCAACTCCAACCCGACCATCCGGCCAACCTCCCGCGCCCAAAGACCACCGGCATTGACCACGTGCTCGGCGCGCACTGTCCCTTGCTTGGTGACCACATTCCAGATGCCGTCAGCATCCTGTGTGATGTCGGTCACCGGGTTACGCAACACGATGTCCGCGCCCAGCATTTTGGCGGCCTTGGCATAAGCGTGTGTCGTTCCCGATGGATCGAGGTGACCTTCAACCGGGTCCCACAACGCGCCGACGAAGTTGGTTTCATCCATAATTGGGAACATCGCCTTGGCTTCAGACGGCGTAATCAGCTCCGTCTGCATGCCCATGTGACGGCCCTTCGCGTGCAAAGTGCGCAGGAAGTCCATGCGCTCGGGGCTTTCAGCGAGCATGACGCCGCCTGTCAAATGGAGCCCACAGGACTGGCCGGTCATTTCTTCAAGCTCCTTATAAAGCCCGACAGTGTAGGCCTGCAGCTTGGCAACGTTCGGATCGCCGTTCAGCGTGTGAAACCCGCCTGCCGCATGCCATGACGAGCCGGACGTCAGCTCCGACCGCTCAATGAGCATGATGTCCGGCCAGCCCGCCTTTGCGAGATGGTAGAGCACCGAACAGCCAACAACCCCGCCTCCGATGACGACGACACGAGCAGTTGTTTTCATGGTCTATCCCCGATCAAAATCAAAAATCCGTCGGCGCCCCGCCCTCTTCCTTGCGGCGGGCGACGAAGGCTTCCAGTTCTTCGCGGATGGATTCGTCCATCGGCGGCGCTTCAAATTCTTCCAATATCTGTTTCCAGATGCGGTTGGCGCGTGTCACCGTTTCGACTGATCCGCGGTCGCGCCAGTTTTCATAATTTGACCAGTCGGAGAGAAATGGCTGGTAAAACGCGGTCGCGTACCGGTCTTGCGTGTGCTGAATACCGAAAAAGTGTCCGTCATTGCCGACCTCTTTGATCGCCGCAAAGGCGATCTCATCGGCGTCCCATTTCGCGCCCTGCATGTACCAGATCATCTGCTGTAACTGCTCGCAGTCGATGATGAACTTTTCATACGACGCGCACAG
>JBCBHR010000260.1:0-3705 GCA_038525365.1 Pseudomonadota bacterium
TTGGCAACGGGCGCCCTCGCAGCAGTCTTGCTTGGCACTGGCGTTGGCCGCGACCTGACCGGCTCAGCCCTCAAGCTTGGTGGCGCAGCTGCAGTTGCTGGCCTCGCCTATACCGCCTACCAGAACTACCAGAGCGGAAAGACGCCGCCGGACCCAAATGGCGCAGATGAGCCTGAAATGCTCCCGCCACCATCAGGCTCCGAGTTTGAGCTTGATGCAGCGCCACAGGGCGCAGACGAATTTGCCGCCACACTCGTCAAGGCGATGATCGCCGCCGCGCGCGCCGACGGACACATTGACGATGATGAACGCTCGCGCATCGCGGACAAACTGTCGATGGCTGGCCTTGAGGACGATGCGCAAGCTTTCATCCGCGCGGAACTTGCAAAGCCAGTGGACATGGACACGCTCGTCGGCGCGGCGCATTCCGAGGCACAACGGGTCGAACTCTACACTGCGTCACGTCTGGCTATTGAGCCGAAATCGCGTGCAGAACGCGGATATCTCGACATGCTGGCAGGACGCCTCGGTCTCGAAGACGGTCTGATCGATCACATCGAAGCAACCATCGCGAAAGCGACGGCAGCCACGGCCTGAACCAGCCGATCAGCGGCGCTTGGACTTCACGTCCAAGCCCGCCTCAATCAGCAATGACGGGATCTTCTCTTTGAATGGGAAGAACCCCTTCGTTGCGTAGGGCCAAGCCCGATTGTCCCAGCCCCGGCGAATTTCATAAAAGCCAATGCCTTGGCTCCGAAGCAGTGCTGCAAGTTTCATCATATGTGGTCGCCCGTGACCCGTTGGCGTGTATGGCGCGATGACATCTTCCGCTCCGGACGCCGCGACCGCTTGAAGAATGGCGTCCACCGCTTCTGCATCGGAAAAGACCTCAAAACTGCAGTCAAAGTGATTGCCACACCGCCCTGCTGCATCCCGCATTGCGCCATCCGCAAACGCACCCAACTGATCGCCAATCGGCATCTCGGAACGGGCCGATGTCAGGTTCCAGCCCGCACCTGCCACCACTTCGTTTCGGCCATAGTCCATGCCGTCGGCGCCGCATTCATCTTCTGTAAAAAGCAGGAACACCTTCTTGCCCAACGGCAACGGCTCAAGCGGCGCCAGCATGTCTGGCTTGCCATGTGGCTCGCCGGGCAAAGCCTCTGCGGTTTCATTCAGGCCCGATGGATTGAAACGCCCATCGGTGAATTTTCGGATGTTGGACGCGCGCGCCAGATAGTTTTTGCCAAGTGTCTGAAGCCCCGCCACCCAACGCCATGACAGCATGTTGGACGCAGGATCGCCATCCAGCAGATGCCGGTAGAAGAAATCTGCACCAAGCGTCCAATTCAGCTGCAAGGTGAAAATCCAGATCGATGCAAACCACATGCGCGCATGGTTGTGCAGATATCCGGTCTCAACCAGTTCTTTTGCCCAGGCGTCAAAGCAATCGATGCCGGTGCGACCTTCAACGGCGCCATGATAGTCACGGCGGATCGCACCGTTGGCTTCCGCCACCTCCAACGCGGTCTCCAGATCAGCCTCGTAGATCGCCCACGTTGCCGGCCTTAGCTCCAGCCAACCTTTCCAATAGGTGCGCCACAGCACTTCCTGAATAAACTTCTCCGTCGACGACAGCGCGTATTCCTCAAGCACGCGCGCACATATCTGCTCTTCGGTCACCAGCCGATGGCGCACCCACGGCGACAACGCAGACACGTTGGAGCGGTCCTCCGGCCCGAAATCGAAATTGCGTTCATTGCGGTAAGCCGCCCCGGCAAACGGGACAAATGCCTCAAGCCGGGCAAGGCCAGCATCGCGCGTCGGCGTAAACGTCACCCCTCGCGTCAACAAATCCGTCATGGCATTCCCCTTGTTTGCAACTTCTGCGCGCTAGCTAGAGCGGGACAGCGCACAGTCACGTGAGGCACAATGACCGGACAGAACATCGCAATCATTGGCGCAGGGCTCGCGGGAAGTGTGCTCGCGCGCACGCTGCATGATGCAGGCGCACAGGTGACCGTCTTTGAAAAGTCAGGGGGCGCCGGCGGAAGGCTTGCGACACGGCGCACCGACCACGGCGCGTTCAACCACGGTGCCCAATACCTGTCCGCCAAACATGCTGCGTTTCGTGCCATGCTGACCGGGTTGGCGCGTGCGGACGCGGCCGAGGTCTGGACGCCACCTGATCAGGATCGTGATGCGGTCTGGCACGTCGGCAAGCCCGGCATGAGCGGCGTCGTAAAGCCCCTTTTGAAAGACATCAACGTAGTCAGCCGAACGCGCGTTACCGCGATTATCAAGGACGAGACCAAAGCCCTGCTCAACGCCGATGGCGCTAGCCTGGGTCAGTTTGACCATGTGATCGTCACAGCGCCGACCCCGCAGGCTTATCATTTGTTGTCGCCCGTCGATCCAGTTTTCCAGTCGCTTGCCTCAGTCCGCTATGCGCCCAATTGGACGTTAATGGGCGTGTTTGCCGACACTGAAATCGCGCCGGAGTTTGCACGCGGCACCCCTGCCGAGATCATTGGCTGGCAGGCGGTCGCGTTTCGCGCCGCGGGCAATCTCGGCATCGTCGTGCAAGCCGGAGCAGAGTGGAGCCGTGATCACCTGGAGCTCGAAAAAGACGACGCAGGCGCTCGCATATTGGCAGCACTGCAAAACCGGCATCCATCGCTTGGCGAGCCGCTCCACGTAGACGCACATCGGTGGCGTTATGCTCTGGTGGAGCGTCCACTCGGCACTCCGTTTCTGGGATCAAGATGCAACACGTTTTTTGCAAGCGGCGACGGCATGCTCGGCGGGCGCGCGGAAAGTGCATTTGAAAGCGCCCGCGCACTCGCCGATCATTTGAAATCGGCCGTGCTGGCACCTAACTCCCGGTGAACACCGATTGAGACAAGGTTCACCAAATGGATACGCTGACGCGCATGCGCGCCTTTGTTGCGGTCGTCGACCATGAGGGCTTTTCTGCCGCTGCCCGCGCACTTGGCCGCTCAAAAGCGCTCTTGTCCAAATATGTGCGTGAACTTGAAGACGAGCTCGGCGCGCGGCTGCTAAACCGTACCACGCGCCAGTTCTCGCCGACCGAAGCCGGCCACACCTATTATCGCCGCGCCATCGACCTGCTGCGGGAATTCGATGACCTTCAAGATGAAATCCGCGACACGGGCATTGGCTTGTCCGGCAAGATCCGCATCTCGGCACCGCGAACACTCGCCGACGCAGCCATTGGCCAATCGCTCGTCGACTTCGCCGTGGCCAACCCGCAATTGGAGCTGGACGTCGTTCTCGATGACCGTTTCGTGGACATGGTGGAGGAAGGCTTCGATATCGCCATCCGGATCACGAAACTTGAAGACTCCTCCCTGATCGCAAAACGCCTTGCGCCATTTCGGCTCGTCATGTGCGCAACGCCGAAAACAGTTGGTGCGTATGGCGTCCCAACGACCGGCGAGGACTTGCAGAAAGTGCCCTTCGTCATCGACAGCAATGCGCGTCGGCGAAACGCCATCCAGATCAAACTGCCCGATGGTGCATCATCAACCGTCAACGTCGATGGTCGCATCACAGTCAACTCACCGCTGGCAGCCCGCGCGGCAGCGCTTGCCGATATTGGATTTTTGGTCTCACCGGATTTCATCGTCGCTGATGACATCGACCAAGGTCGGCTGATCGAAGTTATGCCCAACGCGTTGGAAA
>JBCBHR010000261.1:0-3664 GCA_038525365.1 Pseudomonadota bacterium
CTATTTTCCAACCAGTTTTCCGATCATGACGGACAATGGCCCCTCGGTGGAGCCCTATGCCTACAATTTGGGTTGGGATGCCGAAGCGCAGCGCCTCGTGTCATTTTTCAAGGGTCGCGGCATTGGAGATTGCGGGACAATCAATGAATGGGCTTGGGAAGAAGGTCCGTTTGACCGTCGGCTCGTGCTGGTGTCGTCGCGCAACAAAGGCGAGTGCGATGGCGTCTTTGATATGGACGCGCCCGCTTGGGTGAAGCTTTGGCCGGTAGCGGGCAATGAACCGGGATGACCTTGAGGGGCGTCTGACGTTTTTGCGCGATGCGGAGCGGCTGAAAGACACGTTGCGATCAGGCTTCACCGGGCAGGGCGCATCCGAAAGTGTGGCGGAACACACTTGGCGGGTCTGTCTCTTCGCGCTGACGTTTTCTGATCAGCTTGACGGTATAGACCTTCGCAAGCTGCTCGCGATGCTGATCTTGCACGATCTTGGCGAGGTGTATGAGGGCGATGTGCCTGCGATCCATCAGGTTGATGGGGATGGGCGTGATGCGCGCGAGCGCGCTGACTTTGATCGGCTGACGGACACTTTGCCGACATCTCTCGGGGCGCAGTTTCGCGATCTTTATGACGAGTATTGTTCCGGTGAGACGCCGGAAGCAAAGCTTGCGAAGGGTTTTGACAAGCTGGAGACGATGCTTCAGCACACGCAGGGGCAAAACCCGGCCGATTTCGATTACGCGTTCAACTTTGACTATGGGACGCGGTGGACGCAGGAGCCCGCATTGCTGCGTGAGATACGCGCCGCCATTGACGAGGCCACGCGGCGGCGCGACGGCGGGAAGCCCGGATGGCCGGAGGGCTAATTGCCGGTTTCGCTTTCCAAGAGTGCGGTCCACTCCCGCAGGCGACGGGCGTTGTTGCCAGTGTCTGAATAGCCAATTTGCGCGCGGGCGTATGCGACGAGCCCGGTTTTACCATCAGGCAGTTTGACGGCCCAGAACTGGTTTGTGTCGGGAAAGCCAAGCGACGGCGTCCATGTGATGATGCGAATTGAGCCAGCGGCTGCGTTCCCGTCAGCGAGGTCCTTCGTTCCGGGCAACGCCATGATTGCGTCCTGCAAAAGCGTCAGCAACGCTTCCGGTTCCAGATCGTATGCAGGCAATTCGCCGCTGACTTCGAGCCCGGAAGGGCATGCGCCGGGCGTGCAGAAGAGGGCATCATTGGGCCGTGATGCGCGCTGGAGTGTTGCCAAGTCAAAGGGGCCCAGGTCGGGTGAGCCATAAAGCGCGCGCCATGTGTTGGCAGGCCCATAGGCCATGAAACCGATAGCGCCCACGCCGATCAGCAGCAGGACAATCAGCGCAATCCAGTTCAACATGGCTTTGATCTTTCAGGGTCGGGACAGGCAGCTGAGGTCAGGTTGAGTTGCCGCGGGTGATGTGCAGGATCTGGCCCGGATTGTCATCGATCGCAATGTAGATTGAGCCATCATCGGCGACTGTGACATCGCGAACACGCCCGAACTGGCCCGCAAACATTTGCTCCTCGCCAGTGATGTTGCCCGACGCACCGCGATCAAGGCGGGTCATGAGTTGCGCGCGCAATGCGCCAACCAGAATATCGCCTTGCCACTCGGGAAACATCTCGCCGTCATAGATCGCCAAGCCCGACGGAGCGATGGACGGGTCCCAATGGTAGACCGGTTGTTCGAGCCCGGCTTTTTGCGTGCCTTCGCCGATGCGCGCGCCAGAGTAGTGGCGGCCAAAGGAGATGACGGGCCAGCCGTAATTCTTGCCCGCCTCTGGTTGGTTGATCTCGTCGCCGCCGCGCGCACCGTGTTCAACGGTCCAAAGAAGCCCGGTTGCCGGATCAATGTCTGCGCCTTGAATGTTGCGGTGGCCCTTGGTGAAGAGTTCGGGCGCAACGTCATTTTGGCTCAAAAACGGGTTGTCGTTTGGCACGGATCCATCGGTGTTTATGCGGATGACCGCGCCAGCGTGGTCGCCAAAATCCTGCGAGCGTGGGCGGTCGCCACGGTCACCCGTTGTCACGAACAAAGTGCCATCGTGAGCCACGACGACGCGGGAACCGAAGTGTCGTCCGCCACGCGATTTGCGGTTCATGGAGAACAGCGTCTCAACGGCGATAAGGCGCGGAGTTGCGGTGTTGGTGTCCGTCAGCCGCGCTTTGGCAAGCGCTGTGCCTAGGCCGCCGCGCCCATCTTCCGAATATGTGAAATATATCGTCTGGTTGCTGGCGAAATCGGGGTCAACCGTCACGTCCAGCAGACCGCCCTGACCGGTCACCGCAATGTTGCGGGGCAGGCCACGCACTGGATTGGAAAGCTGGCCATCGCTTGACACCACACGCATGGTGCCCTCGCGCTCCGTGATCACCAAAGCGCCGCCGGGCAGCGTATCGACACCCCAGGGATGTTCGAGGCCGTTGGCGGCGACAGCGACGTTCAGCGTCACCCCGCCATCGACGGTGACACTGGTTGGTTGCGCCAAGGCGTGGGCGCTCGCGAGGGATGTGAAGGCGGTGGCGGCAAGAAGGGCAGTCAGGCGGCGCATGGCGGGGCTCCTCATTCTTCAAGGCTATCGTCTCTGATACCCTCCATTTAGGTCTGGCCGCGCGCGTCGCCAGCGCACCCACACAAATGTGAGGTGATGGAGCTTTGAGTCTGGCTAGCTGATCCGGCCCCGACCGGCCTGCGCGATATTGTTGCGAAGCGGGCGGCCGAATGCTGTGGCGATCATCGCCATGGCGCAGAGCGCGACAGCCATAACTGTGAGTTCGAGCCCGACGCTGCCGGTGACGCTTGCCTCCGGTGCCGCGAGCATTCGGGCCATGTCAGCGACATTAGCGGCTTGGGCGGCTTGGGCGCGTGCGGCACCGGCGAGGCCCACAAGCGCCAGAAATGTTGCCGCCAATAGCGCTACCGCCATCGACAGCTTGCGGCAGAGGTCGAGCCAGATGAGTTGGCGGCGTTTGCTTGTTTCGCGCATGAACATGGTGGGGAGCCCAAACCGTGATTTCCGATGATGGCGGAATGGACGTCGTTTGTGGCCCGGTCAGGGTCACACCTTGTAACAGACGCGGTGATTTCGTGACCAAAATGTGGCGTGGTTAATCGGGGATGAAATCGAGCGGCACGTGGCGGGCATGAGCCGCGATCCGCGCAAGCCAATCATTAACCGCTGGAAACCGATCCATGTCGAAGCCACCTTTGGCTCCCGCGCTGTGCGTATATGCGTAAAGGCAGATGTCAGCGACAGTCATCGCAGCGCCCGCAAGATAAGGCGTCTGCGCCAATTGCCGGTCCATCGTGGCGATGGCTGCGTGGCCTTTGTCCAAAAGCGGGTCGAGCACGTCGGCTGTTCTCAAATGCGCACGGTCGTCATAGGCGAGGATGCCGGACCTGACAGCGATTGCCGGTTCATGGCTGTATTGCTCAAAGAACATCCATTGCATTGTCCGCGCGAACGCAAACCGGTCATCGGGCAGATAGCCGGTGCCGAGCGCGAAATAGGTGAGTATGGCGTTGCTTTCGCGCAGTGTTCGGCCATCGCCAAGCTCAAGGAGCGGCACCTTGCCGTCCGGGTTGAGTGTCAGGAACGGTTCGCTGCGCGTCACACCGGTTCCGTGTTCGGCATCGCGATGG
>JBCBHR010000262.1:0-3644 GCA_038525365.1 Pseudomonadota bacterium
GGCGATAAGCGTCGGCATTGTCGCCGCCGAAGCGGTGCGCCAGCGTCAGGTGTAACTGACCACCTCGATCTCCAGCCCGTTTTCGTCGTCGAAGTAAAATCGACGGCCCGGCTCGTAGTCGCCATGACTGTAGGGTGTGTAGCCAAGGGTTTTCACCTTCACCTCCACCGCATCAAGATCATCCACAACGATGCCGATATGGTTTAGATGGCCGGCGCGCGCCTTGTTGATATCGGCTGCAACTGTCGCGTCTCCCGGTGAATAAAGCGCAAGATAGCTCGTCTCATTGCCCACATGGATTGAGTAGCCATCATTGATCGCTGCGCCTTCCCAGCGCACCTGCCAACCAAACACCTCAGCAAACATGCGTGCCGATTTGCGCGCGTGTGGAACCGTCAGATTGACATGTTCGAGGCCGGAATGTGTGTGGGATGTCATCGCCAACTCCTTGTCATTTTGGGTGTTGGCATGCTTCATACAATCTCAAGTTAACTTGAGATCAAGTGGAAAATGAAGCACATTCAAAAAAAGCCATTCCTCACGATCGGCGAGGTCGCGGCCCGCACGAACTTGGCCGTATCGGCCATCCGCTACTACGCCGACGAGGGCATGATTTCGGCGACGCGCTCTGCTGGTGGTAACCGCCTGTTCTCACGCGCCGAGTTGCGCCGCGTCTCGTTCATCGCAATCTCACAACGCCTCGGCTTCAGTTTGTCCGATATCCGCAAGCAGTTGGACCGCCTGCCGAATGACCGACCGCCGACAAAGAAAGACTGGGCGCGCATCAGCCGCGAGTTTCGCAAGGACATAAACGTGCGGATCGATAAGCTGGAGCGCCTGCGCGACCGGTTAGACGGTTGCATCGGCTGCGGTTGCCTGTCGCTGGAAGCCTGCGCGATCTACAACGCCGATGATAAAGCAGCCGACCTCGGCGCGGGCACAAATTGGGTGGAGCGTACCAACTGAAAGCGACGAGGCCTAAACTTCAAGCCGCTTCGCTGATCTCGATATCGGCGACCATGTCACGGTGCTCAATGCCCGCTTCCATGTATGGGTCAGAACATATCTTGAAGCCGAGGCGGTCGTAAAACGGGATAACATTGGCTTGGCTCGACAGGAAGAAGCGCTTGCCCGCGGCGTCTGGCCGGTCGGCCAGTTCGTCCATCATGAAGCGCATCATTTCAGTGCCAATACCGCGCCCGCGCACATGACCAAGCACGGCAACGCGCTGGAAGCGGAACACGTCATCCATGATCAGAACACGAGCAGCGCCGAGCGCCTCGTCATCGTCGAATGCGATGTAATGGAGCGCCTTGTCATCCTTGCTGTCGCGCTCAAGCGAAATCGGCACGCCCTGCTCTTCCACGAAGACGACTTCGCGAATCGAAAGACATTGTTCAATTTCGGCGGTCGTTTCAGCGCGCTTGATGATCATCTTGCCTGGCACAATAAATCCCTAGTCGGCGGTTGGCAGCCGCCGCATCGTAAACTCAACGATGTCCCCATCCAAGAGGCGCCAGCTCTCCACCTGCGTCCAATAGGCCGCCTTCGGGTATTGATCAAACCACTCACGCGCTTTTCGGCGCGCATCGAGACGTTGAAGCCGGTAGGTTTCACGGACAAAGCCATGATTTGCGGTCGCATCGCGACTGCTTTGCAAATGCCGACTGACGCGCTCTCGCGGCAGTTTTGGTGGTGCCATCGACTTACACCTCGCCTCTCCAGACCTGTAAAACGATAAACGCCAGCGCCCAAATGACAACCCCAAACGCGGGGAAGCCTTGGCAAATCCTGAACGCGCGGTTAGGCACGAGCAGATTTGGATTGTGTTGGGGACCAATCGTGGAGCGACCCGTTTTGCCCGTCGGCTTGCCGACTGACATCGAAGACAAAAAGGCCGCTGCCAAGCAGTGGTTTGAAACGCTGCGTGACCGGATATGCGCAGAATTCGAAAAGCTGGAAGACGACGTCACCGGCCCATTTTCAGAGTATGCGCCCGGCCGTTTTGAACAAACGCCATGGCTGCGCGATGAAGGTGCAGGCGGCGGCGGGGTCATGTCGATCATGCATGGACGCGTATTCGAAAAGGTGGGCGTCCACACCTCCACCGTGCATGGCGAGTTTTCGCCGGAATTTCGAAAGCAGATACCGGGCGCAGAAGAAGACCCGCGTTTCTGGGCGTCCGGGATTTCGCTCATCGCCCATCCGCAAAACCCGAATGTCCCAGCCGTCCACATGAACACCCGCATGGTGGTCACCACCTCTTGGTGGTTTGGCGGCGGGGCCGACCTAACGCCGGTTCTCGATGTTCGCCGTACGCAAGACGATCCTGACAGTGTCGCGTTCCACAAATCCTTCGAGCTCGCCTGCTCGCGCCATGCGGTTGCCGACTATCCGAAGTTCAAGGATTGGTGTGACGAGTATTTCTACCTGCCCCATCGCCAAGAGCCGCGCGGCATCGGCGGCATCTTTTATGATTGGCAGCATTCCGCTGATGAAGCCGGAGGCTGGCAGGCTGATTTGGCTCTCACGCAAGATGTGGGCCGAACCTTTGCCGTCGTCTATCCGCATCTCGTGCGCCGCAATTTCAACGAGAACTGGACCGACGCCATGCGCGAGGAGCAACTCGTGCGCCGTGGCCGCTATGTCGAGTTCAACCTGCTCCATGATCGCGGCACGATCTTCGGCCTAAAAACCGGCGGCAACGTCGATTCGATCCTGTCATCCATGCCACCCGCAGTGAAGTGGCCTTGAGATTGCGCGCGGCCTGTATTACGTGTAATACAGATTGAGGATAGCGACATGCCAAGCGAGCTGGAGACAATAAGCCTTCGCGTGCCAAGAGCGATGAAAATGGAGATTGATAGACGCTCGGAATTGGCCGGGCAATCACGGTCTTCATACATGATCGACGCTTTGAAGAGCCATTTTCGCCAAGACAAGTCGGCTGACCGCAAACAGTCTCTTTTGAAAGCGACGGAGAAATTAGCGGACCGCGCGCGGCAAAGAGACGATGGTATGACCAGTGCCGAGATCGACGACTGGATACGCCAGTTGCGTGCCAACCGTGGCTGAAATCGGACGTTTTAAGCGCATCTATGTCGACGCAAACATCTTCATCTACCTGATTGAGGGCAGCGGTGAGATCATAGACCGCGCAGAAGAAGTGATCGTCGAATGCGCGCACAACGATGTCGAAATCGTCATTAGCGCTCTCACAATTAGTGAATGCCTGGTCAAGCCGTATTCCAAATCGGATGAGAGGATGGCCGACATTTACGAGTCGTATCTCAGCCAGTTTGCCGTGGAACCGCTATCAGACGCAATGGTGATCTCAGCGAGCAAGTTGGCGGGCGAAAACCGGATCAAGCTTTTCGATGCGATCCATGTGGAAGCCTCGCGCTCAGCGCAGTGCGACGGTTTTTTGACAAACGACAAAGCGCTTTCAAACCGACTGAAGAAGCCCGACCCGATATTGTTCTCTGATATCGGAAGCGGCTAGTTTTGCACCAGCCTCTCGCCCCAACAATGGCAGACTTGCTCGCTCGTTTTCCACGCGCTGGCCGTGTGGAATGGATTGGGGTGCGACCGGCGCGGCGGCAGCAATTGATCTCCCGCGATACGGTCGAAATCACCGAAACCGG
>JBCBHR010000263.1:0-3635 GCA_038525365.1 Pseudomonadota bacterium
ATTGGACCAAGCACATCCCATCCACGCACATCACTCGGATTAACACGTAAGTGCTCCTCCGCGCGCTCGACGAGAAGACGAATTTCTTCGGAAGGGCCATCGGGATCGACCGCGTTTAGCCTTGCAGCCAACGGCTGCGCATCAAGACCCGGCGAGCCGAGCTCAACGTAAAACAGTCCCGACAGCACGGGCACAAAGAGCAATGCAAATGCAGGCAAAACAAACCTGTTGTTGGCCGCGCCGGACGACGCAGCTTGCGCTTTCGTCACAGCATCTTCGGCAGCCACAATCCGCCGGGCTACTTCCACGCGCGCCTGCTCATACTCTGCACCGGACACCACGCCTCGTGCATGGTCGGCGTCCAGTTCAGACAGCTGATTGCGATAAACGGTGAGGTCGAAGTCATGGTCGGCATGCGAAACTGCATCAGGTTTGCGCCGCCACAGCGGTGCGAAACCCAAAATCACAGCAACGATGGTCAGGGCGACCGCAAACAACCAGAACATGCTCAAACCTTTAGCAGATAATATGGTCGCTTGAAGTCACAGCGCTTTGATCTGCGACAACGATGCGCAACCAACGAAAGTCGCCCTAGGTGAGAAGCGACCAACTGCCATCTTCGTTGCGGCACGCGGTGCCGCGTGCAGTTGCTGGTTGCGATTGACCGGCAGGCAGCGCGGTGTTGAATATCTGGTGCGTATACTGGCGGCAGTCCTGCGAACCGACACGGTAGGGCTGAGATGCTGTGATCTCGCCCTTGATTGGCTGACTGCCCGCAATCCACGTGACGAGATCGCCGGGCGCTGCGTATTCAAGTGCGCGATACTCGCTGGCAAGGGCCTGGCTTTGGTCGCCGCCGCGCAATTCGACAGCACCGATTTGCCCGACAAGGCCGCCATTGAGCGCCGTCAGCAAACCCGCACTCGCGTCGCCAATGCCAGCCGAATTTGTCGAGATGCCAAGATTGTCACCACTCGTCTGACATCCAGCCAAAAGCATCAACGCAACAAACCCTGTCGCAAAAGAAGGCTTGCGTCGAATCATCGTGGTGCTCGGCCGTCTTGTCATGATCATGGTCGATATATGCTTTGCGAGTGGCGACCAGTAAAGCGTGCAAGATGTCGAAATTGCGAACGCATCACCGGCTCGTCGGCAGTGTTGCACGCACAAGCAAGCCGCCAAGCGTTGATCTGTCCAGCAAAAGTGCGCCGCGATACGCGTCCACCGTGTCGACTACGATTGACAAACCCAGCCCTGTGCCCGGCACAGCTTCATCCAGCCGCTTTCCACGCATGAGCGCCTGCGTGCGATTTTCCTTAGGGATACCCGGCCCGTCATCTTCGACACACAGAACAAGCTGGTCATTTGCCGCGTCGTTGTGACTTAGCGCGACAACCACCTTTGATTTCGACCACTTCGTTGCGTTCTCCAGCAAATTGCCGAGGATTTCTTCAAGGTCGCTGCGCTCGCCTGCAAACGTCAAATTGTCATCGGATACGTTTAGCGCGATTTCCTTGTCCGGATTGAGTTTTCGCATCACCGAAACCAGTCTTGTCACGGTCTCCACGGCATCGGTACGGAAAACGGCTCCGCCGGACTGAGCCGCGATCTGGGCACGCTTCAGATAGGATTGAACATAGGTGTTCATTTCCTCGGTCTGCTCGCGAACGAGCGCAGCTTCAACTTTCGTTTCCGCGCCCGCCTCATTGCGCAACACAGCGAGAGGCGTTTTGAGCGCGTGGGCCAGATTGCCAACTTGTGTGCGAGCGCGATCAACGACGCGCCGATTGTTTTCAATGAGGAGATTGATTTCGGCTGCCAGTGGCGCGATTTCGCGCGGATAGGGACCCGCTAGTTCTGCTGCTTTGCCTGATTGAATGTCGGCCAACTCGTCACGCGCGGCTGCCAGTGGACGCAGCCCGAAATTGATCAATGCCGCATTGAGAACCAACAGTCCAATCGCGAAGAGAGACAATATGCCAATCAAGCTCCGCCTGAGGGTCTCAATCGCGGCGAGGAATTCGTCGTAGTTTGCAGCAGCGCGAACGCGCACCACAATGTCATCTGCGGTCACCAGAAACTCGGTTTCCACGACACGAACAAGCACGCCGCTGGCGTCACCAATGAGGTAGTCGCGTTCGAAATTGCTACCCCCAAACGGCACATCATCTACGGGCAATGCGGGTAGGTCGCCCCCATTGAGCGATGCCGATTGTAGCGACTGGGCATTGGGCTTATCGATGAGAACCGCTTGCCAGTACCAGCCACTGCCGACTTCCTCAAAGCGCGGATCGCCAAGTTGGGGCGCGCCAGTCAGATTGCCATTTTCATCGACGGAGACTTCACCAATCAGATTGAAAAGCTGGGCCTGTTGGAGGCTGCGTAGACCGTCAAATGCACTGGCCCTGAACTGTGCGATGAGAAACCACGCCAACAGACCTGTCGCCAGGACGGTGAACAGGCTGGTGAAAACGATGATGCGCCGTGTGAGCGACGTTGATGCGCGCATCACGCGCCCGTCGCGCCCCGCGCCGCCTCACCCGGATCGTTCAGCCGATAGCCAAGCCCCCGTATGGTCTCGATGAGGTCGTGTTGCTGGCCGATTTTCTTGCGCAGCCGTCCAATGAAGACTTCTACGGTGTTGGAATCACGGTCGAAATCCTGGTCGTAGAGATGTTCGGTCAGTTCAGTGCGCGAGATGACCTTCGCCTTGTGATGCATCAAATACGACAGGACGCGAAACTCATGTGACGTGAGCTTCAGCGTAACGCCTTCGACGGCAGCCTTCGAAGTCTTGGTGTCGAGGGTGAGCGGGCCGCACACCAACTCATTGGCCGCGTGTCCAGCGGCGCGGCGGATCAATGCACGCACCCTCGCAAGCACTTCTTCGACATGAAATGGTTTGGTAACGTAGTCGTCAGCTCCTGCATCGATACCGGCAACCTTGTCGCTCCAGCGGTCACGGGCGGTTAGTATCAAAACCGGCATTGCCCGCCCATCTTCGCGCCACCTCTGAAGGACGCTGATGCCATCCATCTGAGGTAGTCCGATATCGAGCACGACACAGTCATAGGGTTCAGTGTCGCCGAGGAAGTGACCCTCTTCTCCATCAAATGCAGCATCGACAACATAACCGGCGTCTTCCAACGCCAACTTCAGTTGCCGGTTGAGGTCTTTTTCGTCTTCAACGAGAAGCAACCGCATGGCCCGCGCTCCAACACTGCGTCACCAAGACTTAGCGTAAAGCGCGGGCGCAAAGCAAACGCCGCACGCGATCTTACATCGCAACGTCGATGGTTTCGCGCCGTGGACGACTTCCGCCCGAGCCCGGCTTCAGGATCACCACACGACAGACACTGCCCTCTTGCTTGGCGCTTACAAGGGTCGCGCCATTTTGGCTGGCAACACGCTGACCGATCGCCTGGCAGGAGTTCTGCGCCAACTCAACCGTTTGGGCCTGTGCCAAGCCGCCAATGGCAATTGTGCCAATTGCAGCCGTCAAGCCGCGAGCAAATGTGCGTCTATTCATCATCATGGTGCGTTTTTACACATCACTGCCTGAACGCAAGCTGAACGAAGTCTATTCAATGCGCTCAGTTGCACTCATCCGGCCAAATATAGCGACGACACCCGCC
>JBCBHR010000264.1:0-3611 GCA_038525365.1 Pseudomonadota bacterium
TGAATGAGCATTTGTCAGATGCGTCCGGCGTTCGTGAACGTCTTTGGCAGGTCCGCGCCAAGCAGGTGATCATCGCGACCGGCGCGATTGAGCGGCACATGGTGTTTGCAAACAATGACCGCCCTGGGATCATGCTGGCATCTGCGGCGCGCAAATATCTCAACCACTATGGTGTTCGCGTCGGGGAGCAAATTGGCGTCTACACCGCCAATGATTCTGCCTATGACGCTGCGTTTGAGCTGAAAGATGCAGGTTCCGAAATTGTGGCGATCATCGATATTCGCGGTGACGTCGATGGTGCGCTGCTGGAGAAAGCTGCGGCGCGCGGGATTGATGTGCGCACAAGCTCCGCTGTCACCGCTGCGGGCGGGAAGCTCCGTGTCTCCTCAATGTCAGTTGAAATGCACGATAAATCTGGACACGCGGAGGTGATGCCGGTCGACGCAATTTTGATGTCCGGCGGGTGGACGCCGTCCGTGCATCTATTCTCGCAATCGCGCGGGAAGTTGCGCTTTGATCACGAGAAACAACAATTCCTGCCCGATCAAAACGTACAAGACTGTGTTAGCGTTGGGGCATGCAATGGCGCTGAGCAGCTTGCCGATACGATTGACCAGGGTCTTGCCGCTGGCTCCTCGGCAGGTAAGTCAACGCGTACAAAAGCGCAACGCTTGAAATCCAAGGCGAGCGAGGTCTCGATTTGCCCGGATTATGATGGCGGTTCGTGGCGCGGCGCTTACCTCGGCGCCGGTCCCGGCGCTGAAAAGCGCACCGTGGTCAAAGCGTTCGTCGACTTCCAGAATGATGTCACCGCCAAGGACATACGCCTGGCTGTTCAGGAGGGCATGCATTCAATCGAACATGTCAAACGCTTCACGACAAACGGCATGGCGACTGATCAAGGCAAACTCTCAAACATGCATGGCCTCGCCATTGCGGCGGAGGTGCTGGACAAGCAGATACCGGAAGTCGGTCTGACAACGTTTCGCGCGCCTTACACACCCGTCACATTTGGTGCCCTTGTCGGCCATGCTCGCGGACCATTGTTTGATCCGACGCGCTGCACGCCGATGCATGAAAGCCATGTTGCGGCGGGCGCTGTGTTCGAGGATGTCGGGCAGTGGAAGCGGCCTTGGTATTATCCGCGCGCCAATGAAGACATGCACAGTGCGGTCAATCGTGAGTGCAAGACCGTGCGGCACTCCGTTGGGATGTTTGATGCCTCAACGCTTGGCAAGATTGAAGTCGTCGGCCCGGATGCGGCTGAGTTTCTTGAGCTGATGTATACCAATCCATTCAAGAAGCTCGGTTTCGGGCGCTTGCGCTATGGCATCATGTGCCGCGAAGACGGCTTTATCTATGATGATGGCGTTGTGGGCCGTCTTGCCGATGATCGGTTTCATGTGACCACAACCACGGGCGGTGCGCCTCGTGTACTGCATCATATGGAAGACTATCTGCAGACCGAGTTCGCGCATCTGAAGGTCTGGCTGACCTCCACATCTGAGCAGTGGGCAGTGATCGCGTTGCAGGGCCCAAAGGCGGCAGCGATCCTGGCCAAGCATGCGCCTGATGTTACCTTGGATCGCGACAACTTACCGTTTATGTCCGTGTGTGAAGGCCACATCGCTGGCGTGCCTATGCGCTTGTTTCGCATGTCGTTTGCCGGTGAAGACGGATTTGAGATCAACATACCGGCGGACCACGGACGTGCGATATGGGACTTGCTCTTTGCGGATGTGAGCGAGGCGGGCGGCTGCGCCTACGGCACTGAGGCGATGCATGTGCTGCGCGCGGAGAAGGGCTACATCATCGTCGGGCAGGATACGGACGGCACGGTCACCCCAAATGACGCGGGTCTTTCGTGGGCCATTGGCAAAAAGAAGGCGGACTTTGTCGGCATACGCGGTTTGAAGCGTCCCGACTTGATCGCAGATGGACGGCGACAGCTCGTCGGGCTGAAAAGCGCTGATGGCAAGACTGTGCTCGAAGAAGGCGCGCAGTTGGTCGATGATCCGGCGCAGGCCGTTCCATTCAAGATGTGCGGATGGGTTTCGTCGGCATATTGGTCGGAAAACTGTGGTCATCCGATTGCCCTTGCACTGCTGGAAGATGGGCACAATCGTGTTGGTGACACGCTCTATGCCTCTGCGGCCGATGAGGGGTTTGTGGACGTGAAGGTTTGCAAGCCGGTGTTTTATGAACATGCGGAGAAAAGTTCAGATGGCTGATCTCGATCTCATCATCGAACGCGCCCACCCCCTTGCCGCGCGGGTCCATGCGAGCAGCGGCGTGGCCATCACGCCTGCACCTGCCTGCTACCGCGTCAACCTGCGGTGCGGGGTCAAGGAAGCCGGGCCTGTGACCAAAGCGCTTGGCGTGGACTTGCCCCGCGTGCCGAACACGTCGTCGATGAAAGGATCGCGCACCGTGCTTTGGCTCGGTCCCGATGAGTGGTTATTGCTTGATGGTTCTGAGGACCCGATGGTCGCATTGCGTGATGTTGATGTTGCGCACAGCGCTGTGGACATTTCCCATCGTAACACGGCCATCCTCGTATCAGGCGCTCGGTCAGCCGACGTGATCAATGCGGGTTGTCCGCGCGACCTCTCTGATGACGCATTTCCCGTTGGTGCGTGTGCACGAACCGTTTTCGGAAAGGCGGAGATCGTGCTGTATCACGTAAAGGCGCGTGTTTACCGGATCGAGGTCTGGCGGTCGTTTTCGGATTATGTGGTCAGCTATCTGGAAGAGGCCGGCGCGGCGACGCGCTAATCCCGCTCCACAACAGACATGATGATCCATGTCGCGGTCAACGCCGGTTTGATCGTGTTTTCGACCTCAAGCTTCACCTCATAGGTTGAAAGCACGCGGCCGGACTTCCGAATTTGAGCGTCGGTGAGGACAAACACAGCGCGGACACGCGCTCCGGTTTTAACCGGCGCGGTGAAGCGGACTTTGTCAAAACCGTAGTTCATGCCCATCGTCGCGCCTTCGATGTCAGGCAGTGCTTCGTAAGCAAGTGTCGACAAAAGTGATATTGTCAGAAATCCGTGCGCTATCGTCCCGCCATAGGGAGTTTCGCGCGCCGCGCGTTCCGCATCGAGGTGGATCCATTGGTGATCATCGGTCGCTTCGGCGAACGCGTTGATCATCTCCTGCGTCACTACGCGCCAGTCCGATGCGCCAACTTCGGTGCCCACTGCGCCTGGGATATCGTCGAGAGTTATGGTGCGTTTTGTTGCCATGGTTCCTACCGTCCGCTTTCAAGGCGTTATCTTCAGGCAACGGCGTGCGATCAAGACGCGCTGCGCGGTTTGCTGTTGACCAGCCAAACTCCGGCGACAACCACAAGTGTTCCGGCAATCAAGGCAGGCGTCAGTTGCTCGTCAAACAGCAGCCAGGCCTCAAGCGCGACGGCCGGTGGTATCAGGTAAATCAGCGATGCAGCGCGACTGACCTGACCGCGGCGGATGAGTAGCAAGAACAGCATGATTGCCCCAAGCGACAATCCAAAGACGGACCACACCATCGCCGCTGCCGCTTCGAACGTCCAATCAATGCGGAGTTCCGGCTCCAGCAGAAGCGCGGCGGGGACGATGAAGACAAAC
>JBCBHR010000265.1:0-3591 GCA_038525365.1 Pseudomonadota bacterium
CACGAGTTCGCGCAAAGCAAGCGGCAATGCGGCCATCGGCGAAACCACACTTGGCGCGCTTGGTGATGCTAAAAGCGGTGATCTCGTCTTCTCCAACTTCGTCGACTTCGACATGCTCTATGGCCACCGGCGCGACGTTGCAGGATATGCGGCAGCACTTGAGGCCTTTGACCGGTATCTGCCCGCCTTGCTCGACCAAATGGCCAGCGATGATCTTTTGCTGATCACGGCGGACCATGGATGCGACCCGACATGGCATGGCACCGATCACACGCGCGAGCGCGTGCCGATCATCGGACGCTATGGGCGCGGCGGCCATATGCCCTGCCCGATCGGCGTGCGGCCGACATTTGCAGACATGGCGGCAACGCTTGGAGCGCATATCGGCTTGGCCGACACAGGCCCCGATGGCACGAGCTTCCTCGACTTGGTGCGACCGCTTAGCTGATGCCTGAACTGCCCGAAGTTGAAACCGTGCGGCGTGGACTGCAGCCCGCAATGGAAGGCGCAACCTTGGAGCGTGTGGAGCTGCGCCGCCCCGACCTGCGGTTTCCATTGCCAACAGACATGGAGGCGCGCCTCACCGGAGCGACGATCACAGGGATCGGGCGGCGGGCGAAATACCTGCTATTCCACACCGACCGGCATGACGTGTTGATCGCGCATCTGGGCATGTCCGGGTCTTTCCGCGTGGAACCCCATGGCGACAAGCAATCGCAATTGCCGGGCGACTTCCACCATGAACGCGGCAAGCTTGCAGCCCATGATCATGTGCTGTTTGTGTGCCGTCCCAATGGCGGCGCGGCCGGCGGGGCGGATATCATTTACAATGACCCTCGCCGTTTCGGCTTCATGTCGATGGCCCGGGCCGATGTGCTGGAAGACAATCCGCATCTGCGTCATCTGGGATTGGAGCCGACTGGCAATGCGTTGGACGGCAACGCGTTGGCTGAGCGGTTGCAGGGCCGCGCTTCACCGCTCAAGGCCGCGCTCCTCGACCAGCGGCTCATCGCCGGATTGGGCAACATCTATGTGTGCGAGGCGCTGTGGCGGGCGCAGCTATCACCCAGGCGCAAAGCGGGAACTCTTGTCACGCGGACCGGAAAGCCGACCGACCGCTGCCACCGTCTGGCGGTCGCCATCCGTGACGTGATCGGCGACGCGATTGCGGCGGGTGGATCGAGCCTGCGCGATTATGTTCACGCGGATGGATCGCTTGGTTATTTCCAGCACTCATTCTCCGCCTATGACCGCGAGGGCGAGAATTGCGGACATGATGCATGTCATGGCCGGATCACACGGATTGTTCAAAGTGGGCGGTCGACATTTTTTTGTCCGACATGCCAAAGGTGAAGAGTAAAGGCCGCGGGAGACAATCATGGCGTTTGACACCATCATCACGGAAAAGCGCGGCAAGGTGCTGTTGGTCACCTTGAACAGGCCAAAAGCGCTCAATGCGCTCAACGGGCAGATCGCAGTTGATCTCGCCAAAGCGCTTGGCGACGCGGAAGCTGACCACAAGATCGCGGCCGTGGTCATCACCGGGTCGGAGAAAGCCTTTGCCGCCGGTGCCGACATCAAGGAAATGGCGGACATGGAGTTCGCCGACGCATATGTGGACGACGCATTTGCGATCTGGGAGCAGATCACCAATTTTCGCAAACCGATGATCGCCGCCGTTTCGGGCTATGCGCTGGGTGGTGGCTGCGAATTGGCGACCATGTGTGATATCATTATCGCTGCCGAAAGCGCGAAATTCGGCCAGCCTGAAATCACGCTCGGCATCATGCCCGGCATGGGCGGGACGCAACGGCTTGCTCGTTTTATCGGGAAGGCGAAGACGATGGATCTGTGCCTCACCGGTCGGTTGATGGACGCCCAGGAGGCTGAACGGTGCGGCTTGGTCTCGCGCATCGTGCCCGACAATGAACTCTTGGAAGAAGCCCTTTCCGCGGCAGAAAAGATCGCTGACTTCTCGCTGCCATCCGTGATGATGACAAAAGAAACGGTCAACCACGCCTTCAACAGCGATATGCGCAGCGGCCTGATGTATGAGCGGCGATTGTTCCATTCGATGTTTGCGCTGGACGACCAGAAGGAGGGCATGGCAGCCTTCGTCGAAAAGCGGTCACCGTCTTTCAAGAACCGTTGACGGCACAGGCATTTGCGCCTATAGCGCCACGACTTCGGGCACCGGCCCGCAATCCATGCATTTTCGCACTGGTTTGGCCTCCCTAGCGGATGGGCGCCGTGCAGTTTTGACAGGACCATTTAGATGGCAAACACAGCTTCGGCCAAGAAGGCCACTCGCAAGATTGCGACGCGCACAGAGGCCAACAAGGCCCGCCGCTCACGCATGCGCACATATATACGTAAGGTTGAAGAGGCGATTGCCACCAAAGATGCCACTGCTGCCAAAGAGGCATTTACCGCGGTGCAACCGGAACTGATGCGCGCCGCCACGAAAGGCGTAATGCACAAGAACACCGCGTCCCGGAAGGTTTCACGCCTCGCCGCGCGCGTGAAGGCTATCAGCGCCTGATTTCTTTCAACATTGACGTTAGCGAAGCCCGGCCTTGCCCGGGCTTTTGTCATTTGTGCGACAGGTTACACTTTACGTTGGGTAGGGCTAGGCGTGAAAATCGCAATGTGGCGACTTGAAGACCGTTGCGTGAAAAAAAACTTATTCATGGCCTGTTGAAAACACAATTTCTTACGTGTTTTCAGAATGTTACAGCGTTATCTCGCCGTTACCCGGTCACGGACCGCTAACCGATGGCGCCTTTGATCTTCACTGATCGGGAGAAAATCGGAAAGCCTCTTGGCCCTCCAATTCACAGACCGAGAAGCAGAAATTGTTGCTTTACAATGCGTTAAAAAATTTAGGCGCGAACGGACTCATTCCTTGACGAAAATCAAGCCCGAACCAGGGAAAATTTGAGTCAGATAAATCTTGTCAGCACCTTTTTCATCTGGCTTATTTGGCCAGCGGGAAGCGAGGAGAGCGCCATAACGAGAGCCAGCAAAGGCGCTCGAATAACAACCAAAGGTTGCTGCCCTCCATCCGTATTCGCTCGTTAGAGCTCGTACCAGTACAAACTTTTCGCTGCTGAGGCTCGCTTCAGCAGGCAGGGGAATCGTGCCTTGAGTAAAACAATAAAAATCATGGCGAGAAAAGCAGGGAAACAATGGACGGCACCGGCAATCAACAGGACTTCTTCGGCAATTCAGCAAAAAAATTAAACGGGTGGGACCAGGGCGCGCTGCCAAACAGCGGCCGCCAGGCAAGAAACGCGCAGCCAACTGCGAAGAATGATTGCGTCGGAAGGCATGGCGCGGCTACAACAAATGTGGGGGTAAGCAACGTGCAAGGCGCGGACGTATTCGCAAAGGTTTGTGCGCAATTGCGCGCGAAGCTTGGAGGCGAGGTATACCAAAGCTGGTTTGGGCGGCTCAAGCTCGTCGACGCCAGCGACCATACAGTCACGCTTTCCGTTCCGACGCCGTTCCTGCGCAACTGGATCAACAGCCATTATAAAGATGCGCTTCTTGAGCTGTGGCAGGCTGAGACCGACACCGTTTTGCGTATCA
>JBCBHR010000266.1:0-3572 GCA_038525365.1 Pseudomonadota bacterium
TTTGAAGCCGGTCTTTTTCATCAGCGGGATCGTAAACGTGCCGGTGGTCACGACGTTGGCGATGGATGAACCGGAATAAAGACCGGACGCAGCCGATGCGAGAACGGCGGCTTTCGCGGGCCCGCCACGCAAGTGTCCAAGCAGTGCGAACGCCAACTTGATGAAGTAATAGCCAGCCCCGGCGCGCTCCAAAAGGGCGCCAAACAGGACGAAGAGGAAAATCATCGTCGCAGACACCGCAAGGGCAACGCCGAAGACGCCTTCGGTCTGCATCCAATAGTGCCACATCGCCTTTTCAAACGACGCGCCGCGCCACTGGATGACCTCGGGCACCCACGACTGGTTGCCGAAGAAGGTGTATGTCAAAAAGATACCAGCGACGACGAGCATCGGCAGGCCAAGGGCACGGTAAACGCCGATGGCAAGGCAGGTCATCCCAACGCCGGATGCGATCATGTCAGCCGTGGTCGGCAGTCCGGCCCGCATGACGAGCGACTCTTTGACCACCAGCAGATAAAGGCAGCATGCCGCGCCGACGGCTGCGAGAAGCCAATCATACCAAGGCACGCTCGTTTTCGAAGCGCCCTTGTAGAGCGGATAGGCGAAGCAGACCAATATCAGCGCAAATGCCAAATGCACATTGCGCGCCTCCACATTGTTGAATGTGAAATTGGTGCCCGTCACCTCGGTAAGGAAAAACGGCAGATCAGACGCGATATAGAGCTGAAAACTCGACCAGATGAACGCCATCGCTGCGATGATTAAACCGACGGTTCCGGCAACGGAGCGCGATCCGGAATCCGCTTCGGCGACAATCTCGTCGACATCGACCTTTGGCGGTTGTGCCTCCGGGGTGGCGGTGTCTTGGCTGCTCATATGCGGTCCCCTGCCGATGGCCGTATGCTGGCGCGTCTCTTGTGTCAGAGGCGCCCAAATTCAGCGCAGTCGCTTCAACGAAACGAGGCGCTAACGAAAGAGGGCCGAGCGTATCGCCCAGCCCTCATATTAGTGGCTTATTCGATCCAGCCGCGCTCACGGTAGTAGCGCTCAGCGCCCGCATGCAGCGGCGCCGACAATCCATCGGAGATCATCGCGTCCTCCGTAAGGTTTGCAAACGCCGGATGCAGACCCGTGAAATCGGCGAAGTTGTCAAACACACCCTTCACGACGGTGTACACGATCTCCTCGTCGACTGCGGCAGACGTGATGAACGTGGCGCCGACGCCAAACGTGGTGATATCTTCATCGGTGCCCGCATACATGCCGCCCGGGATTGTGGCCGTGCGATAGTAGCTGTTGTCTTCGATCAGCTTGTCGATTTCCGGACCCGTCACATCGACGAGTTTTGCGGAGCATGTTGTCGACACTTCCGTGATCGCCGCAGCCGGGTGTCCAACGGTGTAGATCATGGCGTCGATCTGACCGTTACACAGCGCCTGCGCCATTTCGGCACCCTGGAATTCGGTCGCCACCGCAAAGTCGCTCATCTCAATGCCATAAGCAGACATGACGACTTCCATCGTCGCGCGCTGACCGGAGCCGGGATTGCCGACATTGACGCGCAAGCCCTTTAGATCATCAAACGAGTCCACTTCGGAATTGCCCGGCACGATCAGTGTGAACGGTTCCGGGTGTACGGAGAACACAGCGCGCAGGTCTTCAAAAGCGCCGGCCTCTTCAAAGCGTGATGTGCCGTTGAATGCGTGGAACTGCCAGTCGGACTGGGCAACGCCAAATTCAAGTTCGCCGGACCGCACAGTGTTGATGTTGAAGATTGATCCACCGGTGGATTCAACCGAACAACGGAAGCCATGGTCGCGCCGGTTCTGGTTGACCAAGCGACAGATCGCGCCGCCAGTTGGATAGTACACACCGGTCACGCCGCCCGTGCCGATGGAGAAGAATTGCTGTTGTGCGCTGACACTGGCGGTGCCCGCGGCCATTCCAACCGCGACGCCCGTTGCGAGAAGCGCCTTCATCGATTTCGTCATTGTGAACTCCCAATTGCATTACCGCTGATGACCCTGCCACCAGCGCCCTGGACCGAAACGCGGCCCAAACGCGAAGCCTAAACGGATAAATGCACGCTGCGCAAGCATGATCGGCGGGGACTGCATGCGCTGATGTTGGCTTGCGTCAACACGTCTGAGACCGTCACGTCGTTCATGATGTTGGGGCGAGTGCGGGGACAAGCGCATCTTGGGGCGAGGGACATCGCAGTCGGCGTTGGCAGCGTGACGGTTGCAAACGGTGAGCTTCGCAATGCTGGTGTCAGTCGGGCTTCGTCCTCATCTGAAAGCCTATGTCTGCCGTCGAGCAACAAGCACATGACATGAGCCGGTGAGAACGAACGGGCGGTTTGGGCCACCGGCGCGCTGTTCGAAGGCGGCTATGACTGCGCGTCCAACAGCCTCTTTTTCAACGTCATCGCATTGGCCGATCAGGCGGCCAGTCACCGGATTGCCGACCATTGCGTGCCACATCGCTTCGGGTGTCGGAAGTGCAACTGCTGTATCGACAATGTGTATCTCGATATCTGTGACCGGTGCCGCGGTCGCGACTTCATCGCGCAGACCTTCCGCGGTCATGATGTCTGCCCAACCGGCGCGCATTGGTGGCTGTGTCAGTCGCTGCGGAAGCGCGGAAAGCAGGGGCTCCATCTGGGTACGGGCAAGTTTATTGTGCTCGGGGCCACGCCAAACCGATGTCACCAGCAATCCGCCGGGCTTCAACGTCCGGACAGCTTCTCGCCAGCCAGCGGCCCGATCCTTGAAGAGGAAAATCCCGAAGCAGGAAAACGCCGCATCAAAGGTCTCGCTCTCAAGCCCAAGCGCTTCACCATTGTCGACCGCGCACGAGGCGTAAGGCTTGAATGGGGCCAACGCCTTTTCGGCAATTCCAACCATCCCGGGCGAGATGTCCGTTGCAAGAACGGAACCCGCTTTTTGACCTGCGCAGAGCTCTGCTGCAGCAACGGCCAGGTCACCGGGGCCGCACGCAATGTCGAGCATGGCGGGCGATTTCGGCAGACGGGCGCTCACCAAACCCAACATGGTGCGCGCCACGTGCCCCGTCATCGGCGAGAACAGCTGAGCGTACTCGGCAGAGTGGGCGTCCCACTTATGCGCGGTGTGTGCCGATGACGTCATGGTGTCTATGCCGCTTGACAACTTGAGCAGAGGCCGCGCAATTCAACGGTCGACTTTGTCAGCGAGAAGCCCGCATCGGTTGCCATCTTCTTTAAGCGATTGGATAGCGTCGTGTCGGCAACTTCGTTGACGTTGCCGCACGTGTCGCAAATCATGAACGCAATGGTTTTTTGCGCATCGCAGTGTGAGTGGCGGCAAGCCACAAATGCGTTCAGGCTTTCCAGCCGGTGGACAAGCCCGAACTCCACGAGCTTATCGAGCGCGCGATAGACTTGCAGCGGCGCACGAAAGCCGTCATCGCGCAGTTGATCCAAGATTGTGTACGCACTCAGCGGTGCATCCGACTGTGTGAGCGCGCCCATCACCAGAGACTGGTTTTTGGTGAGTTCAATTGCTGCATGACGGAACAAGCTCAGGCAGCAA
>JBCBHR010000267.1:0-3562 GCA_038525365.1 Pseudomonadota bacterium
TGAACGGTGCGTTGCGGACACGGTAGCCGAACAATTCGATCATCCAACCGAGTTTCGGTAGGTGCGCGCCTTCCACAAAGTTGCGCGTTTCGGGTGCCATGGAGCCGACCGGCTTTAGCACATCGACCAGAACCCAAACCATCAGCGAGGCAGCGATGAAATTGAACATGATCGTCGTGATCACGATGTGGCTGCCGCGTTTGGCCTGCAGATAGGCCGGCAACAAAGCCCACAGCCCGCCAATTAATGCCGCGCACAGCGTGGCGAGCGGCAGGTTGATCCACCACGGGAAAACGCTGTCAAACGTCAGGCAGGCAACGGCCACCCCAAGGCCACCCACATAGGCTTGGCCCTCGCCACCAATATTGAACAGGCCACAGTGAAAGGCGACCGCGACGCAAAGACCGGTGAAGATGAAATTGGTCGCGTAATAAAGCGTGTAGCCAATGCCATCGCCCGTTCCGAACGCGCCTTGAACCAAAAGCCCTGCAGCACGCAGCGGATTTTCACCAACCGCCATGACGACGAGGCCTGCAACGAAGAACGCGACAACCAGATTGACCAACGGAATGACACCGTAGTCGACCCAGCCGGGCAGTTTCGCATAAGGGACTGCCATGGTGTGCCTACTCCAAATAACCGGTGCGCGTCAGGAAGTCGGTGAGCGCTGCCTCAAAATCGAGAACCGTCTCTTTTCCCTCCGGACATTGATAATCAACCTCCGCCACAGTGCAACGCACCATGCCCCACTCCACGGATGGATCGTGCGACCCGACGGCGAAATCGAGTGGATCATCCTCGCCGAGCAGAACCAGCGTGGCCGCATAGGTGGCAAGCCATGAATTGCGCGGCTCACGGGCATCGGGAAGTTCGCCCATCCGATCAAGGGAGCGGCGAACAACATCGGCGAATTGCGGCTCGCGGGTCACGTCCCTTGCTTGGCCATCACGAACACCGAAAATGCGCATCGGTGCCCAAGAACCCGCATAGGACGCAAATTCGTAGAGAAACCGGTCGTCATAGGTGATGATCTCGTGGACGCCGTCAAAATCGGCGTCGATGAATGCGCCAACATCGCTGCGGCTGTCAAACGACCCAAAGTCGATCTTGTCCCAGCTGTCTTCGGCCTTTGAAAACACCGACACTTCGTTGCAACAATGTGCGCCGCCGGTCCACACAGTCATCTGGACTTCGGGTCGATCATTGGACGCGTCCATTTCCACAAAGCGGACGCCGGGCAACGAAAACGCGGAATAGAGCTCGTCCAACGTGGTCGCAGCGACAACGCGACCGCCTTCGGTGACACGCACCTCAGCGCGGAACGTGTTCTCCGCCGCCGGTTGCACATCAACACCAATGCTCAGGCCATTTGCGGACAGGCTGAAAGAACCCGGTCCATCCGGCTGCAAGCTGGCATCCAACGCCAAGGCTGGCGCAAGCCCGAGGAAGCACGCAAGAAACGCAGCAGACGCCCCGGTGGCAGTTCGTATCACTCCGCTGCCTCCAGTGATTGGCCGACTTCGACACCGGCCATCAGGAGGCCGAGTTCGCCTTCGGTGGCGTCAGGCCCACGCTCACCGACCACACGGCCGGCAAACATCACCAGGATCCGATCCGAGAGCGATCGGATTTCGTCGAGCTCAACGGAGACCAACAGGATTGCCTTCCCGGCATCGCGCATTTCAATGATGCGCTTGTGGATGAACTCAATGGCGCCGACGTCCACACCGCGCGTCGGCTGGCCGACAATCAAGACGGTTGGGTCCTGCTCCATCTCGCGGGCAAGAACGATTTTCTGCTGATTGCCGCCGGAAAAATTGGCCGTCTTCAGGCGGCAATTGGGTGGGCGGATATCGTACTTTTCGATCTTGGCCTTCGCGTCATTGCGGATACCATTGATGTCCAGCATCGCGCCGTTCACATACTCTTCGTCATCGTGATAGCCGAGGATCGCGTTTTCACTTTCCTCAAAGGCAAGCACCAAACCCATGTGGTGGCGGTCTTCGGGCACATGGGCCATGCCGCGTTTGCGCAACATGGCAGGGTCTGCCTCGCCGGTGACGCCGATCGGTTCACCGTCCAACAAGACGCGCCCGGCCTCGGCTTTGCGAATACCGGCAATTGCCTCGATCAACTGGCTTTGTCCATTGCCCGCAACGCCAGCGACCCCCACGATTTCTCCGGCGCGGACCTGCAGTGAGACATCATCGACCATGGTGACGCCGCGGCCATCTTTGACGGATAGGCTTTCAACGAGCAGCTTCACATCGCCGGGATTGGCAGGTTGCTTGTCAACGCTGAGGAGAACACGGCGGCCAACCATGAGTTCGGCCAACTCCTCCACGGTCGTTTCAGACGTCTTGCGCGTGGCGACCATCGTGCCCTGTCGCATGACGGAGACGTTGTCGGTGACGGCCATGATCTCCCGCAGCTTGTGCGTGATCAGAACCACGGTTTTTCCCTGATCTTTCAACTGGCGCAAAATGCGGAACAAATGGTCGGCTTCGGCGGGTGTCAGTACGCCGGTTGGCTCGTCGAGGATGAGAATTTCTGCGCCACGATAGAGCGCTTTCAATATCTCCACACGCTGCTGGATACCGACCGGCAATTGTTCGATGACGGCGTCGGTATCGACCTCCAACGCGTATTCTTCTTCAAGGCGATGCAATTCCTTGCGCGCCTTGGTGATGCCGCCTGACAGGAGTTGCGCGCCTTCGGCACCGAGCATGACATTTTCCAGCACCGTGAAATTCTCAACCAGCATAAAATGCTGGTGGACCATGCCAATGCCGAGCGCGATGGCATCGTTGGGGGTGTTGATCGTCACCGGTTGGCCGTTGATGGCAATCGAGCCGCTGTCCGCCTGATAGAATCCGTACAGGATCGACATGAGCGTTGATTTGCCCGCGCCATTCTCACCGATGATGCCGTGGATCGTGCCTTTTTCGATGCGCAGGTTGATGTCGCGGTTTGCGCGTACGGGCCCGAAGCTTTTGCTGATCTCGTTGAGTTCAATGGCGAGCGGCTGCATGGGCAAATTGCGCTTTATCTGATGTCGACTGGATTGAGACTAGCATGGGCACTTGGCAAATCCAGCCTCTTGTCACATCTGGCCTTCGCACCTGATTGGCGCACGATCAAAGCCCCCTTGCGGCATCGCGGGTGCGTGATACCAATTGGACAAGAGACAGGAGGACACGCGCTTTGGACGACGATGACCGGCCGAAAACCGACGGCGAACGCGTCGAGGATCTTGAAGTGCTTGTTGCGCATCAGGCGCGCACAATCGACGAGCTTAGCGATGTTGTCGCAAGCCATGGTGACGTGATTTCCGATCTGCGGCGCAAGATCGACGTTTTAACGCGGCGCACGGCGGAAGCGGAGAGCCGGTTGAGCGACATCGTCCCGGTGGACAAGCCACCGCATTGGTGATGGTGACCGCGCCATGACACTGGCCATGGAATGGCAAGCCGTTTTCACCGCTTTGGTTGTGGTGGCAGTGTTCATCGGCTTTGCAAGCGAATGGCGCACGCCCGAAACAACGGCGGGCCTTGGCGTTTCG
>JBCBHR010000268.1:0-3557 GCA_038525365.1 Pseudomonadota bacterium
GGAGAAGAACATCCCCATCGCATCGGGCATTGGTGGCGGTTCGGCGGATGCGGCGGCGGTGTTGCACGCATTGGCCAAGCAATGGAAAGCGATGCCCAATGTGCTCGAGAACTATCCGGCAATCGCTGCAGCGCTTGGCGCTGACGTGCCGATGTGCCTGATGAACCGCCCGCTTCGGGCTCAAGGGATTGGCGAGGCACTCGCGCCAGTGCCGCATATGCCGCTGTTGCCCGTTGTGCTTGCCAATACGGGGCGACCTGTCTCGACGCCGGATGTGTTCAAGGCATTGTCACACGCCAGTGGCACGCCGATGCCCGCGATGCCGCCGTCATTTAGAAGTGCGCAACACGCCGCTGACTGGCTCTCCGGCCACACGCGCAATGATTTGCAGGAGGCCGCTATGGGTCTTTGCCCTGACATTGCGGATACGCTTGCGGCGCTGAGCCGGTCTGGCGCCGTGTTCACGCGCATGTCAGGGTCGGGTGCCACGTGCTTCGGGCTTTTCGAAACCGTCGAGGATGCGCAAGATGCGGCCACGTGGTTGGCGGCGGTCGAAACCGAGTGGTTTGTGGAGGCGACGTGCCTTTTGCCATCGCCTCCGTTGCAAGAAGAGGATTATCCGGCATGGGCCGACTGGATGAAAACCGCCCGTTCATTGCACTCGACATCGCCGTCCTGACGGTCTCCGACACGCGTTCGCCCGAAGATGACAAGTCCGGCAACACGCTGGTTGGACGCCTTGAGGCTGCCGGTCACCAGCTTGCGGACCGCGCCATCGTCACCGATGACCGCGATGCCATTGCAGGCCAGGTTCAGGACTGGGTTTCACGCGATGATATCGATGTGATCATCACAACCGGCGGCACCGGCTTCACCGGCCGCGATGTGACGCCCGACGCAGTTGAGCCATTGTTTGACAAGCGGATGGACGGGTTTTCGGAGGTGTTTCACCGCATCTCATATGACAAGATCGGGACCTCCACCATCCAGAGCCGCGCCACCGGCGGGCTGATCGGAACCACCTTCGTTTTCGTCCTGCCGGGTTCGCCCGGCGCTTGCAAAGATGCGTGGGACGGCATCCTGGTATGGCAGCTCGACTATCGCCACATGCCCTGCAACTTCGTGGAAATCATGCCGCGCCTTGATGAAGGCTTGAAGCGCGCGGGTGGCAAATCGGCATGACCCAGATTGCGATTTTTGCATTGATGCTGGTTGCTGGTGTCGGCGTACCGCTGATGGCTGCGCTGAACGCCGGATTGGCAAGACATGTGGAGAGCACGTTCGCTGCTGTCGCCATCCTCGCGTCGGTCGCGCTCGCCGGAAGCCTCGTCTTGCTTGCAACGACGTCGGAGCGTCCTGCATGGGCCGGTCTCTTCACGACGCCCAAAGCCTATCTGTTGGGCGGCCTGTTGTTCGTCTTCTATATTGGCGCAATCACGTTCTCCGCTCCACGCATCGGGCTCGGCAATTCCGTTTTGATGGTACTGCTCGGCCAATTGGTGTGTGCGGCGATCATCGACCACTTCGGCCTCTTCGGCGCGCTGGAAACACAGATTAGCTTTCAGCGCTTGGCAGGGCTCTCGCTCGTGGCGGTAGGGATAGTCATCGCGCAGCGTGCCAAGGTTGGTGGGCTGTAAAGGCTGGTTGCTTCGTCTTCAGGCTTCTCGTTCCGAAAACAAGCCTGACCGTGTCACCGCGCGCGCGAACACATTCATGCACCGTCTATGGCTTGACCCAATTAGACTAAGCCCAGCGGAAGCTGATCCCGGCGCGTAGGCGCATGATGGCGCGGCCGGTGGCGACGTCTTCGAGCTTGGCGGTGGTGCGGCCTTTCAGGCTCTGGCGCGCGGTGGATGTGGCGACAAGCAGGCCATTGGCGAGCGGCGTCTTGGGCTTTGTTTTGGGAAACAGCACCCGCTTCCAAAGCGCGCGGCTGCGGTCTGGCAAAACGTTGAAGCAGGCAAGTGTTCGAGGGCCACGCGCCGAGTTTAGGTGCTCTGTGACCACATGCTCCCAATTGCCCTCCAGGACGGCGCCGGGCGGCAAGACAAGAAGCCACGGCGCGCGCACCGTGTCCAGCACATCGGCGAGTGGCGTCTTCGATGACTTGAAATCTGCGCCGGCAACATCGGCCACACGGGCCGTCCCGTCGGTCGATCCCCCATCATGAACGATCAGCTGCGAGACCGTGCCCGTCACCGCGTGGGTGACAAGTGGCGGCAGCATATGCGCCAGCGGTTCCTCGTCGTTATGTGTCGGAACGATGACAGTAATCATGGCGCGCACTTTATTTTGCACTGCGTCATGAAACCAGTGAAAATTTGTTCTTGTAATGTTCTGTTTTCTTAGATAGGAAAATAGTCATCGACACAGTGAGTCTCCGGGAGAGGATCATGAAGGCCATCGACAACGCTGACATCGCCGCTTTTGGCAGCAACGCCGAATTCGCGCCCCGCAGCGCGAACGCGGTCATCAATGGGGCAGGCATGCGGTTGGCGGAACGACAGGTCCGCGGCCGCGCCAGCCACATCAATCCTACGGGGCGTTTTGAACCGCTGACACGTGTTCCGCTGGATGATGGGTGGCAGACGCTGGAAGACTTGCCGACGCTGAAAACCGAAGTTCAGGTGGAGCAAGCGCGCACCGCGATCTCACGCAACCAATCACCCGACGTTCCCTTTGACCGCTCAATCAACCCCTATCGCGGCTGCGAGCATGGCTGCGTCTATTGCTTTGCACGCCCGACCCACACCTATCAGGGCCTCTCGGCGGGTGTTGATTTCGAGCAGAAGCTTTTTGCCAAGCCAGACATTGCGCGCACGCTTGAAAATGAGATCACGCGGCCGGGCTATGAGGTGAAACCGATTGCGATTGGGACCAACACGGACCCTTATCAGCCCATTGAAAAGGACTGGCTGGTCATGCGGTCAATCCTTGAGGTGCTGGAGCGTTACGATCATCCGGTGATGATCACCACGAAGTCTGCGCTGATACAACGTGACATCGATATTTTGAGCCGCATGGCCGCCAAAGGTCTGGCCAGTGTTTGCGTATCGGTGACAACGATGGACCGGATGCTCTCACGCACGATGGAGCCGCGTGCTTCAACGCCGACGAAGCGCCTGGAAACCATCAAGGCGCTATGCGATGCGGGCATTCCGACCGGTGTTCTGGTGGCACCGCTGATCCCGGGTTTGAACGACCATGAGATCGAGAAGATATTGGATGCGGCCGCCGCACAGGGCGCGGTCTATGCAAGCCATGTGATCCTGCGGCTTCCACTTGAAGTGGCGCCGATCTTCAAGGAGTGGCTCTTGCGGCACTACCCGGAGCGCTATCGCCATGTGATGAGCCTCGTGCGCTCGATGCGTGGCGGCAAGGACTATGACGCCGATTGGTCCACACGCATGAAGGGCACCGGACCCTATGCATGGCAAATCACACGGCGCATGGATCTCGCGTGCAAGCGCCATGGCATGAACACCCGCATCCGCAATCTGCGCACCGATCTTTTCTCCGGAGCGCGCGCCCATGGGGAGCAATTGGCATTGCTCTGA
>JBCBHR010000269.1:0-3556 GCA_038525365.1 Pseudomonadota bacterium
AGAGTTACTACTCGTACGGTCCACAGGGATCGTCTTTGACAGGTCCATCAAATGGCGACACTGCAGCTTCTGGTCTTTCGCTGCGTGGTATCGGTCGCGCTCTTCGGGGCGGTGTTTCTGACAACACTTGAATGGCGGCGCATAAACGCACTTCCCGATATCCCGGCGAACGCCCTTCTGTTCAATCCATATAATGCCGACACGCGCATGGCTCGTATTCGCGAGCTTGTGCAGGCGGGAGACGAAGCTTCACTCACAGAAGCAGGCCGTCTGGCGGAGATCGGCCAGCGGGTGCATCAACGCGATGCACGGTTTTCCAGCGTTCTCGGCGGACTTGCGCTCGATGCAGGTGACGAGATGCGCGCACGAGCACTCTTCGCCGACGCAAAAGCAAAGATGCCGACCGAGCGCGGCGCACTTCGCGGCACAGTGGTGTTCGCGCTTGCCGATGGTGACTGGCAAACAGCTGCCGAAAACCTCTACCTGCTGACCATCCGCTGGCCGAGCGAACTCGGTACCGTCTTGCCGCTGTTCTCTACGATCGCCTCAGAGCCCGACGGGCTTGCCGCGATCACCGAGCAATTCGAAGGACGCAGCATCGCGCGGCGGCGGCTCACGGCAAGCCTGATCCAGCAACCGGAAACACAGGCACTGGCAGCCAGATTGATCACGGAATGGGCCCCGGGTGGAATTGGCGATCTTGAACAAGCCAAAAACGGGTTGCTGCGTCGTCTACTGGACCAAAACCGTGTTTCCGAGGCCGTTCTTCTCGATCAGTTCGGCAGCACATCACCTGATGACGGCTCGGGTGGATTTGTGCGCAACGGCGCATTCCAGACCGAACCCGATGGCTCGCCGTTTGATTGGTCATTTCGCGCAAAGCCCGGCGTCTCCGTGACGCGCCAAAGCGTACCGGCTGGCGAGTTTTTGGAAGAATTGGTCGCTAACGCGGTCGACAGACAAACAACGAGCGAGGCCCGCGCATCGGTCATGCGGCTGTCCTTTCTCGACAGTCCCGTCGAGCTTAACACAGGCGTCCAGAGCCTTGTCGTGCCACCGGGTCGCTACCGGCTTACCGTGATCAGTCGCGCCAGCGCCGATCACATCGCTCCCGCGCCGGTGTTCTTGGAGTTTCGCTGCTGGCGGATGCGTGACCCTTTGGGCACCATTACGCTTTCCGATGTTGGCGAGGAGTGGGTACAGCGCGAAGTTGATGTCACCGTACCATCCGGTGACGAGCGCTGCCTTCGCCAGTTGGTCGCCGTGCGCAATCCGTTCCTCGCGCCATCGTGGCGGAACCGCTATTCAGGCGAAATCGATATCGCCTTGGTACGCGTCACGAGGTTGCCGTCATGAGCGAAGCGGGCACACGACTTTTGGGCGTTGAACGGATCGGCGTTGCCTGGGCTGGCCTGACGGTTCTTGTGGCCTGCCTCATTGGCGGCGGGACAGTCGCCAATCTCGCCTCTGACCGGATCATTCAGGCGATGATGATCCCGCTGGCGATCATCGCGCTTTTGCGCGCAGACCATATGCGGGCGGGCTGGCCGGTGTTGACGTGGCTCGGACTGCTCTTGGCGGTTGTGCTGGCAAACCTTGCATTTTTCCTGACGCCAAACCCGCTTACCGACACGCAGTTGGGGTCGATAAACCCTGATCGTGCCGTGTCTTACGCGCTGTTTGTGTCGAGCTTGATCGGCTTTGCGGCCTATGTGCTGACGCTTGGTGATCGAGCCGTCAAACGCATAATGCTCGTGTTCCTAACGGGCTTATTGGTCAATGTGTGCGTCGCGGCACTTCAGTTGTCGTCAGACAGATTGACACAAACGCAAGGACCATTTTACGTCCTGTCTGCCGGGCTCTTTGCGAACCAAAACCACTTCTCTGCTCTCATCCACGCGTTCATTCCGCTGCTCGGATGGATGCTGCTTGATCAGGCGCGCCAGCCCGCGCTGTTTGTTTTGAGCACGGCCGCGATGGCGCTAGTGCTGTTTGCAGCGCAGTCATATGCGGCCATGGCACTCTTGATCATGACGGTGCTGGCATCCGCTGCCATCTTCTTTCGCAACAGCTATGGTCGGCGGTCAGTGATCCTGAGTGTTTTGGTGGGTGTTGTCTTCGTTGTTGGCTTCATCTTCATTTTCATGGTGCAGGAGCCCGGCGATTTCAGCCGCGATCTGCGGCTGCAGTTTTGGGCCAACACCTGGGCTGCCGTTGCAGACTGGATGCCGTTCGGAACCGGTTTTGGCGGCTTTCATGTGGTCTACCCTGCCTATGAAAGCATCGACCAAGAACTCAGCGTCTTTGCAAATTATGCGCACAATGACTGGTTGGAATGGGTACTTGAAACCGGCGTGCCGGGCATCGCGATTGCCGTTTTTGCGATCCTACTTGCGTTGACCAACGCGTTTCAATCGGCGTTGAAGATGGGCTGCGCGCTGACGCTCTTTGCGTTGAGCCTGCACAGCGTGGTCGATTATCCGGTGCGCACAATGCCGGTGGCGATGTTGGCGACATTCTGCCTGATGGTCTTGTGGTCACGGCCTCACCGCGTTCGCCGCCATGGCAACGCAGAGGCCAAGCAATCAAATGCTCGCGAACGCGCCGAAGCGCTGGCTGCCCTGCACGAACCCGAGCTTATCGCAACGCGCACCGCCAACAGCAGATAAGCCGGATCGGCTCCCGCCAACTTATCGACCAAGCATCAGGCCCAACTACGCTCCTGCGCACCATCAATCGCACAGGAGCAATCGGGGTATGGATCAACACACCCGCAAGCTGAGGCTTCCCTACATCATGGGCAATCAGGCCCAAAAGCACATCACGCACAACGAAGCGCTCAAAGCGTTGGACGCGGTCATTCATCTGGAACTTGAAGCAACCCACGGTTCAGCGCCACCCGCCACCCCAGTTGAGGGGCAAAGGTTCGGCATCGGTGCGACGCCATCTGGCGCGTGGCAAAACAATGCCGGAGACATCGCCGCCTATCAGGATGGCGCCTGGACATTCCACACCCCGCAACCGGGCTGGCTTGCATGGGACAAAACCGCATCAAGCCTCGTTGTCCATGACGGCAACCGATGGGTGGCAGCAGCCGTCAACACCATCCCCGACACGCTGCAAAACCTGTCTCTTGCAGGGGTTTGCACCACGGCCGACGCCTCCAACCGTCTCTCCATCGCCTCACCCAACACGCTGTTCACGCACCAAGGTGCAGGGCATCGGATCAAGATCAACAAAAACCAAGCAAGCGACACGGCATCAGTGCTGTTTCAAACGGCATGGGGCGGTCGCGCCGAGTTCGGGACAGTCGGCGATGATGACTGGCAGGTGAAAGTGTCCGCCGACGGCAGCACGTGGCACGCTGCGATCCATGTTGACCGTTCAAGCGGCGAAGTCGACTTCCCGAACACCAACGTCCTGACCGAATGCAGCATGAACTTGTTTGGCGATTCAGGGCGGCTCGCTGGCAATGATGCGACCGGGATCACGGTCGGCGCGTATCAATGGCCCGCCTATCTGGCCATGTTCAATGGGGCGACGAACGCGCCGCTGG
>JBCBHR010000270.1:0-3556 GCA_038525365.1 Pseudomonadota bacterium
GCGTCGGTGAGGAAGGGGTAATGTGAAAGCAGGCTTTCTTCAGACAGGCGCAATGTGGGGCCGTGGAAAGCCAGTGAAGCAAGATATCGGTTGTCCTCGTCGCGGATCGGCACGGCGATGGCGACCATGCCATCCATGAACTCCTGGCGGTCGATGGCATAGCCTTGCTCGGCGATCTTATCGAGTTCGGCGGCGAGCGTTTCGATGTCGGTGATCGTGTTGCCGGTCAGTGCTTCAAGCGTCAGGGATTCCAGCATCAGTTTGCGCGCGCGCGGCTTAAGGGAAGATAAAAACGTCTTGCCGCTGGCGGTGCAGTGAAACGGGACGTGCGAGCCAACCGGCAACTGCACGCGAAACGACCAGTCCGTATCCACCCGGTCGATGTAGGACATGCCATTGTCTTCGGGCACCACGAAGTTGACCGTCTCGCGGGTGCGCGCGGCGACTTCCTGGATGATTTGGTGACGGGCGATGTGGTTGCGTGACGCGTAGAGCGCGCCGGCTGCCATGGCGCGTGTTCGCCGCGCCGGGCGCAGTCGTTTGCCGTCGGGCTCATACGACAGGAAGCCGACATCCACGAGCGATGCGCAAAGGCGATGGATCGACTGCTTGGGCAGGCCGATGTGTTGGTTGATCTCGGTCGGCGTCAGCGGTGTCGGCGACTTGCCCACCGCTTCGAGGATGAGCAGCGTGCGCAAGTTAGTCGGAACCCGTGGTTCTGTCTTTGCCGGTTTTGGGCTCGCACTGTTTGAGCGTGCGGCGTGCGTGCTCATCTTGATCGTTCCTCCCCAAGCTATGTGTCGTTCGTCGGAGAACGCGCTTGCCAGCCGTTAAGTATCATGTTTACGTTATAAATCGAGACAAAAAGTCTCATTTTTTAACTTTTGTGGATATTTTCCGTTGGAATTTGATTTTGTCATCGTCGGAGCTGGATCAGCAGGGTGCGCTTTGGCGAACCGGCTTTCGGCTGATCCGCGTGTCAAAGTTGCTTTGCTGGAAGCGGGCGGGAAAGACCGCTCGCCTTGGATCCACATCCCCGTTGGATATTTCAAGACGATCAAAGATCCGTCGCTTAATTGGATGTACCGCACGGAGCCCGATCCGGGCCTGAATGGGCGGGCTTTGAATTGGCCGCGCGGCAAAACGCTGGGCGGCTCCAGCTCCATCAATGGGCTGCTTTATGTGCGCGGTCAACGCGAGGACTACGATCTCTGGCGTCAGCAGGGCAATATCGGTTGGTCATGGGGCGATGTGCTGCCGCTGTTCAAGCGTGCGGAGAATTGGGAAGGCGGCGAAGATGCCGTGCGCGGTGGCGAAGGGCCACTTGCCGTCAGCCGCTCGTTAAAGTCGTGGAAGGTCGTTGATGCTTGGGTGGATGCGGCCCAGCAGGCGGGCTTCCGCTACAATGACGACTACAATGGTCGCGATCAGGAAGGCGTCGGCTACTTCCAAATGACGGCGCGCGACGGGTTGCGGTGCTCATCGGCCAAAGCGTATCTCGCGCCCATTCGCAAACGCGAGAACCTTGCGATCCTCACCGGTTTCCACACCCAGAACATCGTATTTGATGGCCGTCGTGCGGTGGGTGTGAGGGGTTTGCAAAACGGGATGCCGCAACTCGTGAAAGCGCGCGGCGAGATCATTCTCTCAGCAGGTGCCATTGGATCGGCGCAGATCCTCATGCTGTCCGGCGTGGGCGGTGGAGAACAACTGAGCGATCATGGCATTCAGACGCTCGTGGACAACGCATTTGTGGGCAAAAACCTGCAGGACCATCTGCAAGCGCGGCCAGTTTATAAGGTGCGTGTGCCGACGATAAACACCCGCACGCGCGGGTTGATGAACATGGCGCGCATCGGTGCCGAATATGCGCTCAAGCGCTCCGGGCCGATGACGATGGCGGCGAGCCTTGGGACCGGGTTTCTGAAGACGCGTCCCGAGCTAGCAACGCCTGACATCCAGTTTCACATTCAGCCGTTCAGCGCTGAAAATCCGACGACGGGTGTGGACAGTTTCGATGCGTTCACCGCATCCGTTTTGCAGTTGCGGCCCGAAAGCGCCGGCGAATTGAAACTAAGGTCTTCACGACCCGAGGATCATCCCGCGATCCATCCAAACTACCTGGCAACCCAGACTGATCAGGAGACGATCGTCAACGGCATCCGCATGGCGCGCCGCATTTGCGGTCAGAAAGCGTTGGAACCGTTGATTACGGAGGAACACGCTCCGGGCCGGAACGTACCAGACGACGATTTCGACGGGCTCTTGGATTGGGCGCGCAACACTGCGACCACAATTTATCACCCGACCGGCACATGTCGCATGGGCGTCGATGAGCGCGCAGTCGTTGATCCGCGTTTGCGGGTGATGGGCGTTGACGGTTTGCGTGTGGCCGATTGCTCGATCATGCCGACCATCGTGTCCGGCAACACCAACGCCCCGGCAATCATGATTGGGGAAAAAGCCTCCGATATGATCTTGGAGGACATGCATTGATAAGAACACTCGCTATCGACCTGTAGAGGGGGAGAGATCCGGGCCTGTGCCCCGGCCTTCGGGCGCCAGGCAAACCGGATAGATTTGAAGGCCACAACGGACAAAGGGAGGAGACCATATGTCCATTTTGAAGAAAGCAACGGCGAGCCTTACGGCTGCAGCCATCGGTCTTGGCGCACTGGTTGGTGCGGCATCGGCTGAAACCACTATTCGCGTGCAATCGGTTATTCCGTCGAGCGCTGATGAGATCGTCATGCTGCAGGAATTTGCTGATGACGTGAAAACACTCACCGACGGCGAAGTTGTCATCGAAGTACTGCCCGCTGGCGCGGTTGTTGGCGTTCAGGAAACGCTGGACGCCGTTGATGCTGGTCTGATCGAAGGCGGCTTTGCATGGACACACTATTGGTCCGGCAAACACCCGGCCGCGATGCTGTTTGGTTCACCGGTTGCAGGCGCTGGCGTTGGCATCGACAACATCGCGTTCCTGTCGTGGTTCCAGTATGGCGGTGGCAAGGAGCTGTACGACCAGCTCTGGGACGAGATGGGCGTCAACGTCAAAGGCTTCATGCTTCAGCCGGTTGGCCCAGAGGCGCTCGGTTGGTTCTCTGAGCCGATCACGTCCATGGAAGACTTCCGCAAATACCGCTTCCGGACACCGCCCGGCATTCCTGGCCAAACGTATAAAGACATCGGCGTTGCATCGGTCGCCATGGGCGGCGGCGACATTCTGCCTGCGCTGGAAAAAGGCACAATCGACGCGGCTGAATGGTGCTGCCCGAAGCCTGACTCCGTCTTCGGCTTCCAGAAAGTGCTCAAGCACTATTACCTGCAGGGTCTGCACCAGGTGGTCGTGAACGCTGACCTTTACATAAATGGTGACGTTTACGACTCGCTGACGCCACTGCAGCAAAAAGCACTCGAAGTCGCAGCCAATGCGTCGCTTTCGAAGTCCATGTCCTACCGCATCTATGAAAACGGCAAGGCGCTGGACAAGCTTGTGAATGAAGACGGCGTCATCCTGCATGACACTCCAGCCGACTACTTCACCGAGTACATG
>JBCBHR010000271.1:0-3530 GCA_038525365.1 Pseudomonadota bacterium
CTGCCACTGCGCAAACCCTCGCGAACCCTTGGCTCAAAGTTGGCGCGCGGGGCGATGCCGTGCGCATGCTCCAGTTACGATTGACGGCGCTTGGGTATCCGTTGCATGCCGACGGGCAGTATGGTGTTGCGACGCGGGAAGCTGTTGCGGCGTATCAAAAAGATCGCGGCTTGCTTGCGGATGGCCTTTACGGACCACAAACCGCGCAGAGCCTTGACCAACAATTTGCCGGACAGAGCGCCGCGCCGCCGCCATGGCTGCGTCGGTTCATCACGCGCTTCAAGCGATGGTTTCCAGTTGTGGCGTGGTTTGCCGGCGCCAAACGCTGGACAAGGCGCCAAGGACACCGTACCCGTCGCGCCGATTGAGAGCGTGCGCGCGCCACCGCGACGGAGAGACACAAGCATGACGCAAAACCGCGAAGCCCTTCTGGAAATCATGACCGGGCAAAAAGTCATCCCGGTGATCGTGCTTGAAGACGCCGACCATGCCGTGCCGCTTGCAAAAGCGCTTGTCGCTGGCGGATTGCCAGCCGTCGAGATCACATTGCGCACGGCCGCGGCGATGGAAAGCATCAAGCGCGTGGCGCAGGAGGTGCCCGACGCGATCGTCGGTGCGGGCACTGTGCTCAATGGTCACCAATACGAGCAGGTGGTTTCAGCTGGCGCGCGTTTCGTGGTCTCGCCGGGGTTCACGCCCGAATTGGCAAGTGCCGCGCGCGGCTCGGCCGTGCCATTGCTTCCCGGTGCCGTGACATCCAGTGAGATCATGCGCGCATTGGAACACGGCTACTCGCTCTTGAAATTCTTCCCCGCCGAACAGGCCGGTGGCGCGCACTATCTGAAGTCGCTGTCGTCGCCTTTTGGTGGCGTGAAGTTCTGTCCAACCGGTGGCGTTTCAACGTCCAATGCGGCGGATTATCTTTCGCTGCCAAACGTGCTTTGCGTTGGTGGATCGTGGGTCTCACCGAAGGCTGCCGTTGAAGGTGGCGATTGGGGCAAGGTGACGGAGCTTGCGAAGGCCGCTGCCGCGCTCTGAGCTCTTGCTCGATATTTGAAACAAAAAAAAGCCCGGTCTCGCGACCGGGCTTTTCTTGGATTGTGACTTTGGCTCTTAGAGCTTGCCTGCACGCTGCTGGAGCATGAGGAAGGTGTCGAAGTTGTACTCCGACAGCTGGAACCACAGGTAACCGTCGCGACGGTAGCCCATGTAGCTGTCATGCAACTCTTTGAAATCCGCGTTTTCGGCTGCGATTTCCGCGTAAGTCTCGGTTGCAGCGTCGAAGCAAGCTTCAAGGATTTCCTGGCTGTATGGACGCAACTGTGTGCCGGAAGCGGCGAGCTGCTTGAGAGCCGTTGGGTTCAACGTGTCGTAGCGAGCCATCATGGTCTCGTTGGCGACAGCTGAAGCGGCTTTGACGACGCCCTTGTATGCAGATGGCAACTCGTTCCACGCATCCAAGTTGATCATGTTGAGCAGCGTCACGCCGCCTTCCCACCAACCGGGATAGTAGAAGTAGTCGGCGACCTTGTTGAAGCCCAGCTTGCTGTCATCATATGGGCCAACGAATTCAGCCGCATCGATGGTGCCTTTTTCAAGCGCCGGATAGATGTCTGAGCCTGGCAGACCCTGTGGAACAACACCGATTTTCTCGATGATGCGGCCACCGAAACCACCAATACGCATCTTCAGACCTTGCATGTCTTCGAGCGTGTTGATCTCGTTGCGGAACCAGCCACCCATTTGCGCGCCCGTGTTACCGGCCGGGAATGAGATCATGTTGTTCTTGGCGTAGAACTTGTTGAGCAGCTCAAGGCCGCCGCCTTCGATGAGCCAAGCATTGGTCATGCGCTGGTTCAGGCCGAACGGTACGCCCGTGCCAAATGCGAAGGATGGGTCTTTACCCCAGAAATAGTACGACGCTGTGTGCGCCATTTCGATAGTGCCGTTGGAAACAGCGTCTGCGCCTTCAAGTGCACCGACGATTTCGCCGGAAGCGAAAACCTGTACGTTGAAGTTGCCGTCGGTGGCTTCTTTGACCGCGTCGGCAAAGACTTCAGCAGCACCGTAGATGGTGTCGAGGGCTTTCGGGAAACCCGAAGAACAACGCCATGTGACTTTTGGCAAGGTCTGCGCGATGGCAGGTGCTGCAAGAGTAGTGGCGGCAGCTGCGCCAGCACCGGCAACGCCGGCTTTCTTCATAAACGAACGACGATCCATAAGATCCTCCCCAGTGAGACAATGCCTGCCGACCTCCTCCGGGCGGCCCGCAAGACTGTGATCTTTTAGGCAGCTTTTTTGTGGAGTGTCCACAGCGGCTTGGCGGAATTGGTAAAATTAGTTGGCCAATTTGGCGGTTTCCGCGCCATCCATTCGTAGTATGTGTTTGGCCCGCCGATAATGTGGTGAAAGGGATGAACGCAGATGAAACCACTCGTCGCAGTCGTGGCAGATACACTGCTCATCAACGGCTATCATTGGCACGCTGGTAAAAATTCATATCTCACCGCCGTGCATGATGTGGCCGGTGTCTTGCCGGTGATGGTGCCTGCGTTTGGCGAAAATGTCGACGTTCAAGATGTCGTGAGCCAAGTCCATGGTGTCATGCTGACAGGTCACCGGAGCAATGTGCATCCGAAGCGCTACGGGGACCAAGCGACCGCGCGGCACGAACCGTTTGACGAGGCGCGCGATGCGACGTCGCTGCCGCTCATCCGTGCGGCCATCGAAAACGGTGTCCCCCTGTTTGCAATTTGCCGCGGCATCCAAGAGCTAAACGTTGCGCTTGGCGGGGCGCTTGCAACTGAGATCCAGGAGCGCGAAGGCATCGCCGACCACCGCGAGCCGGACACTGCCGATGTCGATGCGCGGTATTTGCCCCGCCACGATGTGCATCTGTCCGGCGGCGGTGTTCTGGAGCGCATTGTTGGCGACAGCAAAGCCCATGTGAACTCACTGCACAGGCAGGCCATTGAAAGGCTCGCGCCCATTTTGCAGGTCGAGGCGAAAGCGCCTGACGGCACCATCGAGGCGGTTTCGGTGCAAGGTGCCAAGGCATTTGCGGTCGGCGTGCAATGGCATCCGGAGTATTTTGCGAAAACCGATGCGCCGTCGCGCAAATTGTTTGAGGCGTTTGGGGATGCCGTGCGTGCGCATGCCGCCAGATCGGTCGCTGTTCATGGTAACAAGGTTTCAGCATGAGTTGAACCTGCCGCTTGCGCAATGCGTCGCCGGATGCCGACGGCTGCGCGAGATGCTGGAACCCTATCTAGAACGCGGCCAACGACGCTTGGATGCGCACGGGCTTGATGACTTCCCATGCAAAACCATCGCCGCGCGACAGTTTCATCAGTGTTTCGCCGCGATGATCGGTGATCACCACTTCGCCGGTTCGGCTTTCCTGCCATGCGCGTGCGACGACGAATTCATCGCCAAGTGCCGCGCAATTGTGTGCCGGTTCGATGCGGTGGACCGAGTAGCCCGGCGCGCGATGCAGCGCCAGAACGCAGGACTGATTGGTCAGATGATTG
>JBCBHR010000272.1:0-3527 GCA_038525365.1 Pseudomonadota bacterium
GAGTTCGGGCCGGGCCGGATGTCTGAGCCTGAAGAGATCGTGGCAGCCGTTGAGCACGCGCTGGCCAATGGGCCGCTTGCAGGCAAGCATATCGTGATGACCTCTGGCCCGACACATGAACCCATTGATCCCGTGCGCTACATCGCCAATCGATCCTCCGGCAAACAGGGCCACGCCATTGCGGCGGCGCTGGCGCAACTTGGTGCGTCGGTGCGGCTTGTGTCGGGTCCGGTTTCTGTTCCGGCTCCGGAACAGTGTGATGTAATTTCGGTGGAGACGGCGCAGGAGATGCACGATGCCGTCCATCAACTGCTGCCCGCCGATGCTGCAATTTTCGTCGCCGCGGTTGCCGACTATCGCCCGGCCAATGCGTCGGATGAAAAGATCAAGAAGGACAAAGGCGGCATCGACGCGGTGTCCTTGACCGAAAATCCGGATATCCTGAAATCGGTGGGCACGCTCCAAGACGGACGCCCACGGCTCGTGATTGGCTTTGCTGCTGAAACGCAAAACCTCGCCGATAATGCGAGCGCGAAACTGAAGCGCAAGGGCGCAGATTTCATCGTGGCCAACGATGTCTCGCCCGACAGCGGCATCGGCGGCGAGGGGGGTGTGATGGGTGGCGACCGGAACCGTGTCTCGCTCGTTTCGGCCACCGGCATCGAAAAATGGCCGGAAATGAGCAAACCCGATGTGGCGCGACGCATCGCTGACCTCGTTGTGGCGCGGCTCGAAACGATCACCGTCTAAAGACGCCTCAACCCCGGCCGTGTCGGTTGTGGATCTTGTGATGCAACCGTTCGATAATCCGACCGGCTGTTCGTTCAAACAGGAACGGCAGCAGCGCATGAACCAGTGCCGCGCCGGCCGCCAATGCAAGCCAACCCGCAAAGCCCAACGCAAAGCGCAGATGCTCAAAATAGGTCTCATCAACCGTTGCCGGGTGTGCAGTGAACAGGCGTGATGTGGCGTGCAACATGGTCGTCTCCCAATTCGCTCCATGGGATAATGCATGACCATGAGCGGGATATCGTCGCAAATTACACGGCTTGTTCCATCAGATGCACCATGATATCCCATGAATATGAAGTTGGATGAGTACGATATCTCAATTCTGCGTCTGATCCAGGGCGATGCGGACGCAAGCGTCGATGCGTTGGCCGAAAAAGTGCACCTGTCACGCAACGCGGTCTGGCGGCGCGTAAAGCTTCTGCGCCAAGCCGGTGTGATCCGAAAATCGGTGTCGCTGGTGGATGCTGAGCGCGTCGGTTGTGGCCTCACCGCGATTGTATTCATCCGCACGTCCCACCACGAACCCGACTGGCTTTCCGCATTCGACCGTGCCGTGCGCACCTTGCCCAACATCGTCGAAGCCCTGCGCATGTCCGGCGATCTTGATTACATGCTTAAGGTGCGCGTGCGCGACGTGAAAGCCTATGACGCGTTCTATCAACGTCTCATCCGGCTTGTCCCTCTCGCCGATGTGTCGGCTTCCTTCGTGATGGAAGCTATGAAGGAAACTACCGCGCTGCCGTTGGATCCGGTCTAACGTCAATCGTTGAACACTGCGTTCGCGGTTGTTCATGTTTCGCATCGCCGGTACGCGCCATATGTTTTGCGGTGAAGCAAAGGAGCGCTCCATGTCCATTCGCCCCGTCAAACACATCTCCGGCACGACCCCGACCATGGAAGGCGCCGGTGTGCATCTGCACCGCGTCTTCGGTTTTGGCGACCCGTCCATGACCGATCCGTTCCTGATGATGGACGATTTCCGCAACGATGATCCGGCCGCCTACAAAAATGGTTTCCCGTGGCATCCGCACCGCGGCATTGAAACGATCACCTATGTGTTGGCCGGGTCAGTTGATCATGCGGATTCGCTTGGCAACGCAGGAACGCTCGGACCGGGTTCCGTGCAATGGATGACCGCTGGCTCCGGCATCTTGCATCAGGAAATGCCCAAGGGCGATAAGTCGGGCCGCATGCACGGCTTCCAGCTCTGGGCAAACCTGCCGTCCGCTGAAAAGATGATCACGCCGCGATACCAAGATATTTCCGGTGCGGACATCCCCGAGATCATAGATGATGACGGCACCACGGTGCGTGTGATCACAGGCGAATTCTGGGGCAAGCAAGGCCCGGTGGATGGCATAGCCGCAGACCCGCAATATCTCGATGTCTACGTCCCACCTTTTAAGCGCAAAGTGTTGCCGGTCGATACGTATCGCCAGGCCTTCGCCTATATTTTCGAAGGCTCGGGCACGTTCCGCGATGCATCAAAGCCTTTTGGCGTCCTTGTGGAAAAGGAAGTCAACGGCGAGGAAATCCACCTGCGCGACATGCCCGGCGACCGCACTTTGGTGGTTTTCGACACCGGAGATGAAGTCGTTGTTCAGTCTGGCGAAAAAGGTATCCGCTTCCTACTCGTCTCCGGAAAGCCGATCCAAGAGCCGGTGGCGTGGCACGGCCCCATCGTCATGAACACACAGGCCGAACTGCAACAGGCATTTGCCGATTTGCGGTCCGGTAATTTCATCCGCGAGCAGGCGCAGATGTAAGTCTGGACCCTCGCCCTTCGACAAGCTCCGGGCGAGAGCATTTGTGGTGAGTCCAACATCAGACCTTTTGCACCAATCGACCGTTGAGCCCGCCCCCTCATCCTGAGCTTGTCGAAGGACTAGGGGTTCCAGGTGAAACCATCACTCCGCGGGCAAAGGCGCAGTGCGCAAGTAAGGCGTGTGCGTCTTGAACGCACCAAATTTCGCCGTCGCATCCTCATTCGACACCGTCGCGGGGATCACCACATCCTCGCCCACATTCCAGTTGGCGGGCGTGGCGACGGTGTGTTTTGCCGCTGTTTGGAGGCCGTCCAGAGCGCGCAACACTTCGGCAAAATTCCGGCCGACATTCATCGGGTACGTCATGGAGAGTTTCAGCTTTTTGTCCGGGCCGACGATGAACACAACCCGCACGGTTGCCGTGTCATTGGGTGTGCGGCCATCCGGCAGGTAGGCTTCGGCGGGAAGCATGTCGAAGGCCTTGGCGACCTGCAGTTCGGTGTCGGCAATGATCGGGAAAGAGGCGGGAGCGCCGCCAACTTTCTCGATATCAGATTTCCATTTCACATGGTCGTCAGCGCTGTCCACGGAGATGCCAATCACTTTCGTCCCGCGCTTTTCCCATTCGTCTTTCAATTGCGCCACGGCACCAAATTCGGTGGTGCATACGGGCGTGAAGTCCTTGGGGTGCGAAAACAGGATCGCCCAATTGTCACCGATCCATTCGTGCAGCGAAAGCGTGCCCTGGTCGGTATCGACGGTGAGGTCGGGAATGATGTCGTTGATGCGAAGTCCCATGGTTCCGGTCTCCAATGGTGTTTGAGAACTGGCCCTCACATAGGCGCGTTTGATGTCAGTTTGGAGGAATTGTTTTCCACCATTTCGCCGTATGACGCGATGAAATTTCGCTGCCTTACGTCAGTGCCTGAACAAGCGCCCCGTCCAGCGGCGGGCTATCGCCGTCAAACC